>JACQUN010000165.1 GCA_016210285.1 Chloroflexota bacterium | reverse complement strand
GGGAAGGCAAGCGGTTTCATTGGACCAAAACCCCAGAGTCGATATTAATGTCACTAGAAAGCCTGTCAGGACACAAGGCTCGTGGGAAATACGACCGGGTGATCCGGGAGGCAACGACGATCCTTGAGGACCGAATCAGACGCAAAGTTCCATTTGATGATCTTGCGAAGCTCATTCCCAATGCTGCTGACCAGACTGGCGATGAACTAATAAATAGGCTCCTGAATCCAAATAATCCGATCATCGTCTTTGGTGACCGTCTGGCACAGGCTCGGCTCTTTCGAATGCTTGGTGCGGCGGTCTCGTATTTGCGGAATCCCTCGCATCACGCGATCGATGACACTATTAAGTGGTCGTGGGCATGGTCAGTGGTCGGGTTAATCGATCAGTTGTTGGAAAACATAAGGACTGCCACATATCAGAAACCACCTGGCCTCGCGTGATGCAAAACCACCCATGTTCGCACCCACCTATGACCTCGCCATGACCCCCACCGACCTCCTGGGCCTCCGGCGGCTGCGCCGACGGCTCCTCTCCAAGGTGCCGCCGGGGCGGGTGCTGGAGGTGGGGGCAGGCACCGGCCTCAACCTGCCCTGGTATCCAGCAGGCGTCGCAGCGGTCATCACGGAGCCAGACCACGCCATGCTCAGGCGGGCCCGCCGGCGTGCCCGTCGGCGCGAACTATCCCTGGTGGCAGCCGATGCCCAGGCCCTCCCCTTCCGGGATGATGCCTTTGACACCGTGCTGGCCACCCTGGTCTTCTGCACCGTCCCGGACGCTGCCCGCGGCCTCGCAGAGCTGCGGCGCGTGCTGAAGCCCGATGGCAAGCTGCTCCTGCTGGAGCATGTCCGCATGCCCCAGCGCCCTCTGGCAAAGTTGCAGGGTCTGCTGAACCCCCTCTGGAATCGCATGGCGGGAGGCTGCAACCTGGACCGGGACACGCTGTCCACCGTCACACAAGCCGGGTTCGCAGTGCAGTCCGTCCGGCGGCACATGATGGGCTGGCTGCTGGAGATCGTGGCGGCAAAAGCCTAGCCGCTCCCGGTGCACCGCACTGGGGGTTCAAGACGCGTTCACGCTGACGGTTTTCTCCCCTCTCTGAAATGGGTCCGGCAGCACGCCCGACGTGATATGATGAGGATCATCGGGAGGGCCGAGGAGGTTGCCATGGCGGACTATCAGGTGAACCCCGAGCGCGTGTACCACAACTTCCAGGGCAGGTTCCCACCAGCCGCCGTGTACCCCAAGTCCCCTGCCACCATGCCACCGGAGAGCCCCAGAACCCACCCCAAGCTCATCACCGACACCACCCTGCGGGACGGCGCCCAGGACCCTCGGTTTGCCCTCTTTCCCAACGAAGCCAAGCTGCGGTACTACGACCTGCTCCACGCCCTGGACAACGGCACGGGGCGCATCGAGGCCATCGAGGTCTTCATCTACCAGGAACGAGACCTGTGGGCCCTGGAGAAGCTGCTGGAGCGCGGCTACGAGTACCCCCAGGTGACCACCTGGACCCGCGCAACGCCAAAGGACATCAAGCTGCTGGTGGAGGTCTCCGGAGGCCGCGTCAAGGAGACGGGCATGCTGGCCTCCTCCTCAGACCACCACATCTTCGACAAGCTCAGCTTCCACAGCAAGGAGGAGGCGTCTGACAAGTACCTGGCTCCCATCCTCACCGCCATGGAGCACGGCATCCGCCCTCGGATCCACCTGGAGGACTGCACCAAGGCGGACCTCCAGGGCTGGGTGATTCCCTTCATGCGGCGGGTGCTGGACGAGACCGAGGGGCAGGCGCGCTTCCGCATCTGCGATACCATCGGCTGGGGGCTCCCTGACCCGGCCGTGGCGGCCCCCTTCGGCATCCCCAAGCTCATCGCCACCCTGGCAGAGGCCACGCAGGCTGAGCTGGAGTTCCACGGCCACAACGACTTCGGCCTGGCAACAGCCAACACCCTGGCCGCCTGGCTCTACGGGTGCAAGCGGGCCAACACCGCCGTCGCCGGCCTGGGGGAGCGCACCGGCAACACCTCCTTGGAGCAGATGGTCGCCCTCATGATCCGCCTCTGGGGCGACCCGGGCTTCAACCTGGAGGCCCTGGCGGAGATCGCCGAGCTTATTGACCGCGAGGTCGTCCATGTTCCAGAGAAGTCACCCATTGTGGGGCGGGACATCTTCACGACCCAGGCGGGCATCCACCAGACCGGGGTGCAGCGGCAGCTCCAGGCCACTGGCGGCCTCATCTACCTGCCCTATGACCCGACGCTCGTGGGGAGGCAGCACGAGGAGCTGAACCGCATCGGCGCCCTCTCCGGCATGGACGGGCTGGTGGCAGTCCTCAACAGCTACATGCAGGAGAGGCACGGGGTTGAGGGGAAGTACACCGTCGCTAGCCGTGTGGTCAAAGGGGTCTATGACAGGGTCCACGCCGCCTACGACGGGCGGAAGAACCCGGCCACGGGCTCTTACGAGGGCTGGCGCTCCACCTTCTTCACCCAGGAGGAGCTGGGCAGGATGGCGGAGGAGATGGAGAAGGGGCCGAGACGTGCCGCTCGCTCGGGGAGCGAGTAGTCACAGTTCCCCCCATCACCTAGCAGAGGGGAGCTAGGGAAGAAACACGGGTTCTTGCCCCACGACTTGAAGCGAGCTATACAAACGTTGTTGTCGTTTTACTGGGGGGTGGAATGAGCGGTCGCGAATATCTGCAAACAATCCATGCGGAGCTGAAAAAAGGACGTAACCAGTGGAGGAAAGGTGCGAACATCCTAGAGGCATTCGGCTATGTACGCCGCCGGCAGAGCGCTATAGATGAAATCAACGCAGAACTAAAACGCGTCGGCCTGCGAAAGGACCTGCCGATTGACACAAACATGCCCCTGACAGATCCGTACATCAGATTCCGGCTAGAAGAAGACGAAGTAGCCCAAACCTTTCCCACCGAAGTTGCGCATGTGACAAATGACCAAGTACCTGAACTTGTAGAGGCGGACTCCATCAGCGCGCCGTTGCCTGCCGCGTTCAAAGTGAAGAACTTGGCAGCTGCCCAGAAACAGGTGGAATGCGTCAAACCAACTGATACGGTGGCAACGGCGTACACGAAGATGAGTACGAAAGACTTCTCCCAGTTGGTGGTCACCGATGGCTCTAACGCGCTACAAACAGCCATCAAGGGAACAGTGTCCTACAAGACTATTGCGACCAGGTTCCTTCATGCTGGTAAAGCCGAGAACGTGCGTGAGTGTCTTGATCAGAACCCCCCCGTCGTGTCCAGTGAAAGTGACATCGCAGACGTTATGAAGCATCTCCATGAACACGCTGCCGTTCTGGTAGTAGGGAACGACAAGCGCTTGTGTGGTATTGTCACGGCATGGGATCTCATGGACGAGTGGGCAGACCTTGTCCGCCAGTTCCAACAGATCGGATATGTGGAAACAGGCATTACATTCCTGCTACTACAGCGCCTCGATCGCCTTTGTATCCTGTCGTGTCTGGCCATCGAAGGAAAGAACCCGCCTCTGGAAAAGCTTGAGGAACTAGAGTTGGGAGACTTGCTGCGTGTCATCCAGAATCCCGAGAACTGGCAAAAACTGGGGCTTCCTTACGACCGGGTGCACTTCTCATCGGCACTTGACAGAATACGCAAAATGCGCAACCAGTTGATGCATTTCCGCGGGCCGCTAAGCCAAGAGCAAATGACAGAGCTAAACAACTTTTCGAAGACCGTCGAACAGTGCTTCGCGCCGCAGCCGCCAATGAGAACAAGGAGCAGCCATGACGCCTGAAGACCTCTGGGGCCTGACTGTAGCCCGCGCCGCCGAGCTCATCAAGAGCAGGAAGCTCTCGCCCGTGGAGCTGACCAGGGCCGTCCTGGAGCGCGCCGAGGCCCTCAACCCTAGGGTCAACGCCTACATCACCCTGCTGCCGGAGCAGGCTCTCCAGCAGGCGAGCGAGGCAGAACGGTCCATCGCCCGCGGCGCCTACCGCGGCCCGCTGCACGGCATCCCCATCGGCCTGAAGGACCTCTTCGCCACCCAGGGCATCCGCACCACGGCGGGCGCCAGGGTCCTGGCCGACTGGGTCCCCCAGGAGGACTGCACCGTGGCTGCGAAGCTGCGCCAGGCGGGGGCTGTGCTCCTGGGAAAGCTCAACATGCACGAGCTCGCCTGCGGCGTCTCCAACGAGAACCCCCACTTCGGCGACTGCCGCAACCCGTGGAACCCGGACTGTATCCCCGGTGGCTCCAGCGGAGGCTCCGGTGCGGCCACGGCAGCGGGCATGTGCATGGCCTCCCTCGGCTCGGACACCGGCGGCTCCATCCGCATCCCTGCCTCCTTCTGCGGCATCGTGGGGCTGAAGCCCACCTATGGGCGGGTGAGCCGGCACGGCGTGCTCCCCCTCTCCTGGTCCCTGGACCACGCCGGCCCCATGACGAAGACGGTAGAGGACGCAGCCCTGCTCCTGAACGCCATCGCCGGGTACGACCCCAACGACCCCAGCTCGCTGGATGCGCCAGTCCCCGACTACACCGACGGGCTGAATGCGGGCATCAAGGGACTACGCGTTGGGGTGATAGCTGAGGCCCAGCGGGGCCTCGCGCACCACGAGGTGGGTGAAGCCGTCAAGCAGGCCCTAACCACCCTGGAGGGGCTTGGGGCGAGGGTGGAGGAGGTGAAGGTCCCCCTCTACGAGTATGCAACGCTCGCCAACACCACCATCCTCCTCGCTGAAGCCGCAAGTTACCACCAGAGAGGCGTGGACAGCCGCCGGGAAGAGTATGGCGCTGACGTGCTGCAACTCCTGGAGAGTGGGCGCTTGTTGCCAGCCACCGTGTACCTTCGGGCCCAGCGGGTTCGGCAAAAGGTCCGTGAGGCGATGGTGGGAATGTTTCGAAGCATAGACCTGCTGGCCCTGCCCACGGTGTCGGTGCCGCCTCCCAGAATCGGTCAGCAGGCCGTGAACGTCTCGGGGCATACGATAGACGTTATCGCCGCCTGTAGCCGCTTCACCCAACCCTTCAACCTGACAGGCCTCCCGGCCCTCTCCGTACCTTGCGGGTTCACCGCCGACGGGCTGCCCATTGGGCTTCAGTTGGTTGGCCCGCCCCTTGGGGAGGCCGTCGTGCTGCGGGCAGGACACGCCTATGAGCAGGCGACGCCCTGGCATGAGCGCACCCCTCCCGTTTAGCACAAAGGGCAGTGGCAGCCCTGGCCCTTCTCTCCACAGGCGTTCGCCGCCCCATCCGAGCGGGCCTCTCCTTGTCGCACTGTCTCTCACTGGGCATCCGTCAGCGTGCTAGAATACGCCGCATGGCGGGACAGCGTCGGCCTGGTCGGTCCTGGCAAGCCAAAACCTGGGAAAAACCCCTTTTGAGGTTACGCTCCCCTGGGGCCGCCGGCGTCCTCTTCTGCGCCTTCACTGCTCTTTTCTGGGGATCCCTGTACGTCTATGTCCCCATCCTGCCCCTGCATGCTAAGTCGTTAGGGGCAGGCCCGGCCATGCTGGGAGCCGTGATCTCCGCCTACGGCCTGACCCAGCTCCTGTTTCGCATTCCGCTAGGTCTTTGGGTGGACCTGGTGGGACGAAAAAAGCCCTTCATCGTGGCAGGAGCCATACTCACCATCGTGGGCGCCGTGGGTCTCGAGTGGTCGCCGAGCCCCATGTTCCTCTTCCTTGCCCGCGCGCTCACCGGAGTGGCGGCGGCCACGTGGGTCGCTTCCACCGTCCTCTACGCGTCGTACTTTCCACCCCAGCAGACGACCAGAGCGATGGCGTTCCTGAGCTTCTCCACTCAGCTCTCCCTTGGGCTTGCTGGCCTGGCGGGCGGCTTCCTGGCTGATGCCCTGGGGGTGCATGCGGCGTTTCTGGCCGGCGCCGGGCTGGGAGCCCTGGGCTTGCTGCTCCTGCTTCCGGCCCCGGAGCATTCCTCCCAATCGAGCCAACGCCTCTCGTTCGGCCGGTTCCGGCGCATCGGAACCACGCCCCTGCTGCTCATCGTGTCCCTGGTCAGCATCCTGAACCAATACGGGCTGTTCGCCACCACCTTCGGCTTTCTGCCCGTGTACGGGCAACAGCTAGGAGCCTCCCGCTCAGTGATTGGCCTCTTGGTGACCGTGACCCAGCTCGCTACTACTCTGGGCTCCCTGGGCGCAATCCTCCTGGCCGAGCGGCTGGGCTACCGGCGCACCCTGCTGGTTGGCGCCTTGCTCGCTGGCGCTGCCACGGCCGTGGTGCCCCTGGTGCACAGCGTACAGTTCCTCGGCTTGACGCAGATGGTGACCGGCCTGGGCAGAGGGATTCTGGGGCCTGTCCTTTTCACCCTGGTGCTGCGTTCGGCGCCTCCCCAGGATAGGGCGACCGCCATGGGCATCTACCAGGCCCTCTACTCGGTGGGCATGTTCGTTGGCCCGTTGCTCTCAGGCGGAATTGCCCAGGCGTGGGGGGTCGGCCCGGTCTTTGTGGTGGCGGGCTTCGTGGCGCTGGCCGGGGGCGCCGTGGGCTCCCTTCGGGTCATTCCCGCCAGGTAGTCCACGTGCCCTGGAGGCCACCTCAGAGGCGTCAGTGACAGCAAACCCTGAAGGTTGTGGCATGCTGCCCCCGCCCTCAGGCGTGGTCAAAGGGGGTGGCTCGGGATGAGCGAGAGCGCTGATGGCGGAGCTATCGCTCCGCTCTCGTCCCGGAACAGGATCGATCTCCCTTCAGAAGGAGAGGAGCAGGCCCGCTGTCTATTCGCTGAGGCTGGCGGGAGTCTCGCGGAGGCGGCGGGCCAGCACCCGCATGATCTCCACGGCCATGGTGGGGCTGCTCTTCACCTCGCTCACGAAGTCCCAGCGGGTCAGGGCCAGGCACTCCGTCTTCTCCAGCGCCTGCACACTGGCCGAACGGGGGGTCCCATCCAGCAGGGCCGTCTCTCCAAAGAACTCCCCCGGCTTCAGCGTCGCCAGGGCCTGCTCCTTTTTGCCCCCCAGGTCCTTGACCACCTGCACCCGCCCCGAGGTCACCACGAAGAAGCCCGCTGCCTGGTCGCCTTCTCTCAGGATCATATCCCCAGGCTCGTAGTGTCTTGGCACCAGGAACTTGGCCAGGCGCTGCAAATCTGCAGACTCCAGACCAGCAAAGAGGGGGACCTTTCGGAGGGCATTCTCGTGAGCCATACGTGCACCTCACCACCAAGCTGGGGCAATTCTAGCGGAAGCCCGCCATCGGGTCAAGCGGCACGAGATTCGTGTCAGCGCGTCCTGCGCGGCGTTCCCATTCGTGCCCCCGGCTCTACCTTCACCCGCTGAGAGGATGCGGAGTTGCAGAGAAGCGCGCACGCCGGGGAGGAGCGGGTGGCCTGGCGAACAGGAACAGCGCCGAACCGACACCGCTGACGATGCTCAGGATGACAAACGCAAGCTGGTAGTCTCCACGAATGTCAGCGATGATGCCCGCGAGAACGGGGCCGAACAGGGAGCAAGGGGCGATGATCACGGAAGACATGCCCGTGATCTTCCCGAAAGAGGCCCGCCCGAAGTACTCGCCGCGCATTGCGCTCATCAGGGGGCCGCGCATCCCCCAGGAGAAGCCGTGGAGCACCCCAAAGAGCATGGCCTGGCCCAGGGATGTGGCCGTGGCGAGGATGGCCAAGGCCGCGGCGCTGCCGGCCGTGCCCGCCGCCGCCAGGTAGCGCTTGGGGTATCGGTCCCCCAGCACGCCCCCAAGCAGCCTGCCGATGATACTGGAGACGCTGAGGACTGTGACCACCGCCGCCGCCGAGGCGCGTGAGATGCCCATCCCCTGCTCCATGTGAGCGAACTGGTGGACCGCAGCGGAGCTAATGACCACAATGGACAGGCCATGCCCAAAAGCAATGAGCCAGAAGGCCGGGGTGCGGAGCGCTTCGCCCAGGGTGAAGTCCTCGTCGCCGGCATCCGGCGGACGCATCTTGGAGCTAGCGCCTGGGACAGCGCCGATCCCTGGAGACGAGTCGCCGTCGGGCGTGAGGCCGTACCTTTCCGGCGCGTGTCGCATCAGGAGGGCCACAGGAATGCCGATGACCCAAACGCAGAACCCCGAGGCCAGGGCCGCCACCCGCCATCCGTATGCTGTCTGGGCCCAGACCAGTACAGGGATCACAATAATGCCTCCAACCCCGAGTCCCAGTTGGGCCAGGGAGTTGGCCAGGGCCCGCCTGCGGCGAAACCAGTTGTTGACCGCCACCGTCATCACCAGAAAGCCACCCAGGCTGCTCCCCACGGCCATGATCAGAAAGACGGCGTAGTACGACCAGAGGGAGTGGATGCGGCTGAACAGGACCAGCCCAAGGCCAAAGAAGAAGGTCCCGACGGTGGTGAGAATGCGAGGCCCAAGCCGATCAACCAGAAATCCCACGACGGGGTCCACTATCCCACTCTCCACCTGCATGACAGAGCGGGCGAGGGAGAGGGCGGTCTTGCTCCAGCCGAACTCCTGCTGGAGGGGGATGAGGTAGGTCCCAAAGCCCTGGAAGCCGAGCCCGGAGTTGAAGAGTTGCCCCACGAACCCCGAGCCAACGATGACCCAACCGTAGAAGAACCGACGCCGGCCCAGAACTGAGACCAGAGGCAACTGACTCAATGCTCTGCCCACCGTGCACAAGAAATATCCATAGCCAAGCTATGGACTGAGGGTGGTGCCGAAGGCCGGAGTCGAACCGGCACGGGGTTGCCCCCAACGGTTTTTGAGACCGCCGCGTCTACCATTCCGCCACTTCGGCGCC
>JACQUN010000017.1 GCA_016210285.1 Chloroflexota bacterium | reverse complement strand
GACCCTGGCCGAGGAGGTCAAGGGGTACAACATCCAGGTCAATGCTATCGCCCCCGGGCACATCCTGACGGACATGGTGGAAGAGGTCCTGGCCGCTGGCGAAGCGGCGGGACACCAGGAGCTGGAGGCGGCCAGGAGGGCCCGGGAGTCCGGGGGTGCCTCGGTCAGCGCTGCCGTTGACCTGGCGGTGTTCCTGGCTTCTGAGGAGTCCGGGGGGCTGACCGGCCGGCTGCTCAGCGCCGTGTGGGACGACTGGAGGAGCTTTCCCGGGCAGATAGACTCTATCATGAAGAGCGAGTGGTACACCCTGCGGCGCATGACCCCAAAGCCACCGTAGGGGGCGGCGCCTGGCTAACCCCGTTGGACCACGAGCCCTGTGCCCCTTGGGCCGTCATCCCCGGCGAAGCGAAGGACCCTGGGGCAAAGCCCATCCAGTCAGCTGCACGGTGGCGCCACCAGGGCGAAGCATCCCAGGCTCCTGCTCTTCACCCACTCTCCTGGCGTATAATACACAAGCAAGGGCCTGTGTGGTAGGTCCTTGCTTCTTATGCTGGTCGCTGCCGTTGTCCTGGGCTTGACCTACATTGGGGTGGCCTTCACCCGCCTGCCGCGGGTGAACGTTGACCGGCCTCTGGCGGCCATGGCCGGGGCCCTCCTGATGGTGCTTCTGGGGGTCCTGACCTTCCAGGAGGCTGTAGGGGCCATAGACTTCAACACCCTGGCCCTGCTCCTGGGGATGATGCTCCTCATCGCCGTCCTCCAGCGGGCGGGGTTCTTCGTCATCCTGGCGTCCCGCTCCATCGCCTTTGCCACGACGCCTGGGAAGCTCCTGGTGGTCGTGGTGGTGGCAACCGCCGTCTTCAGCGCCTTCCTGGTCAACGACGTGGTGGTCCTCCTGTTCACCCCCGTGGTCATTCAGGCCTGCCGGATGCTGCGCACCAACCCGGTCCCCTACCTCATCGCCGAGGCCATGGCCGCCAACATTGGCTCCACCGCCACCATCGTGGGGAACCCCCAGAACATGCTCATTGGCGTGACCTCGGGCATCCCCTTCACCCGCTTCTTCCTCTACCTGCTTCCCGTGGCTGCCCTGGGAACCCTCATTCTCCTTGGGGTGGTCTTCCTCTTCTACCGCCGCCAGATGGGGGTGCGCCACCTGGCGATGGACGGGCCCGCCGGCCACGCCGCCCTGGCCGTGGCCTCAGGACACCCGATGCCCGCCGCCGCGCCCCGTCTGCTCCGACGTGTGGCGCCGGTGCTGGCCCTCACCACCCTGGGCTTTTTCCTGAGCACCTTCCTGGGCCTGGGCGTGCCCATGGTGGCCCTGGTGGGAGGCGTCGCGGGGGTGCTGGTGAGCGGCATCCGGCCCTCGGAGGTCATCCGCAGCGTGGACTGGGTGCTGCTGCTCTTCTTCGGCGGGTTGTTCGTGGTCATCGGGGCTGCACGGCAGGCCGGGGTTCTGAACATCTTCCTCAACCGGGTAGACCTGGACCCGGGGGTGGGGGGGATCGTCTCCATGCACCTGTTCAGCGCCGCTGTCTCCCAGGTGGTCAGCAACGTCCCGCTGACGATGCTCACCATCCCCGTGATTGAGCATGTGCCAGGGGACGTGCTGTGGATCAGCCTGGCAGCGGGGTCAACCCTGGGGGGGAACGCCACCCTCATCGGGGCTGTCGCCAACATCATCGTGGCCGAGGGGGCCTACCGAGATGGGGTTGATCTCCGCTTCGGCCAGTTTGCACGGGTGGGCGTCCCCGTGACCGTCCTGACCCTGGGCGTCTCCATCGGGGTTCTGGCCCTGGAGCACTGGCTGGGGTTCCTGCGATAGCAAAAAAGCGGGGAGGCCCCAATGTTCTGGGGCCTCCCCTGGGCGTGTGCCGGTAGCGCCTAGAGTGGCTGGCTCTGGGTGGGCAACGTCGTCACGGGGGGCTGGGAAGTATCTCGCTTCTGCTGGACGCCATCCTGGCGGTGCTGCATCTTCCCCTTCATGTCTCCGTTCCGCCCAGGATGCCCCTTCATCTCCATCTTCCAGCCGCCTCCGTTCTCGCTGGGTGCAGAGCGGACGCCAGGAAGACCCATGTTCCCCAGCATCTCCTCCAGACCCGGCATCTCTCCCGTGGCTCCCATCATGTTGTCCAGGGCGCCCGTCATGTGGCGATGGGGGAAGCGCCCGGCAGGGGACCGAGTCGGGAAGAGCGGCTTCACCAGCACCGTCCGGAGCACGCCGTCTTTGGAGACCAGCACCACCATGTCTCCCACAGCGACCTCGCTCAGCTCAATCTTCTTGCCTGCCTTGCGCACCACCACATCGGTGCCCACGGTGACCGTCTGGCTGGCAGAGCCGTCCCGGGGCTTGATGGTGAGGGAGCCCTGGCCCACGGCACTGACCTCGCCGGCCAGCAGATTGAGGGTGTGGGGTTTGTTGTCCTTATCCAGGAGAGTGAGATCCGCCCTGGCAAGGTTGTTCTGAAAAGGCAGCCGCGCCTGAGGAAGGGGCGGATGTTGGACCCCCTGTGGGGGCCCCTTGGGGTGCTCGGGGCCTGCGGGACGTTGCCCCACCTTCACCGTGAGGACTGACTCGTCCTTGCCCCGGAGGATGCGGAAGGAGAGCGAAGCACCTGGCTCCACCGCCTTCACAGCCTTCTGCACGTCGTTGACCTTGCTGACCTGCTGGTCTGCCACAGCGAGGATGATATCCTTGCTCTGGATGCCGGCGGCCGCCGCCGGGCTCTCAGGCACCACTCCCAGAACAACGACACCGGAATTCCGGTCCAGTTCCAGGCGCTGCGCCAAGCGCTCGTTCAGGCCACCCAAGAGCAGCCCCACCCAGGGTTTTGGCTCCTTGGTGGTGGTGGAGGCGGGGCCAGGGGTAGCTGTTGGGGTGGGGGTGGCCGACTCCTGCTGGGCAAAGCCTGGCAGCACCGGCTTGCCGAAGGCGATGGCCACTGGCACACCCACGAGCAGCACGGCAATGACCAGAGCGATGACGTACCTTCGCATGGGGGAAACCTCCTGACTCAACTCGTTTTCACCATGTATAACGCCGCGGGGAGTCAGGGGGTTAGCAGGCTGTTGAAAAGGGAGGTGATCAGAGAGGCGAAGCCCCTTTGACGGGGGTCTGGGGGTGTCCTGGGAACGCATCAGCCTGGGGCTCGCCTGGGGGCTGCGATGGGGTCGCTCGTGGGGGGCTCAGGGGACCACGCGGATCCGCGGCTCTCCGCCGGCCAGCACCTCTCCGATGACGGCCCGCTTCTGGACACCTCGCCGGTCCAGCTCCCGCAGCAGGGCGGGGAGCTTCTCCTCTGCCACCGAGATAAGGAGGCCACCGGAGGTCTGGGCATCGCACAGGACGAGGCGGGCTTCCTTGGTGATGGAGGGATGCCACTCCACCCGCTTCTCCACTGAGTGGAGGTTGCGATGCGTGCCACCGGGCGCGATACCTGCCCCGACCAACTCCCAGGTGCCTGGCAGGACAGGGACCTCGCTGAGGGAGACCCGCGCCCCCGCCTTGCTGCCAGTGACCATGCCCTGGAGGTGGCCGAGGAGACCGAAGCCGGTGATGTCCGTGCAGGCGTGAACCCCAACGGCCAGCATCGCCTCGCAGGCCGCCTGGTTGAGGGTCGCCATGGTCTGGATGGCTCCCTCCAGCACCCCGGGTTCCACCGCACCGCTCTTCGCCGCCGTGGTGATGATGCCGGTGCCCAGCGGCTTGGTCAGCACGAGCCGATCCCCGGGGCGTGCCCCAGCGTTGGTGACCTGCTGGCCCGGCTTCACCAGGCCGGTGACCGCAAGGCCGTACTTGGGCTCCTTGTCATCAATGGTGTGGCCGCCCACGATGAGCACCCCAGCCTCCTGGGCCTTCTCATAGCCGCCCCGAAGGATCTCGGCCAGGAGGTCCCGGGAGAGGTCCACAGGAAAGCACAGGAGATTGAGGCCCAGGAGAGGTCGGCCCCCCATGGCGTAAACGTCGCTGAGGGAGTTGGCTACGGCGATGGCACCATACCAGTAGGGGTCGTCCACGATGGGCGGGAAGAAGTCCACAGTCAGGACGAGGGCAACGTCCTCCCCCAACTGGTAGACGGCAGCGTCGTCACCAGTCTCAATGCCCACCAGCAGCCTGGGGTCGTGCATGATGGGCAGCCTGCTCAGGACCTGGCCCAGGTCCTCAGGACTGAACTTGGCAGCTCAACCAGCGCAGTGGGCCAGGCTGGTAAGCCGGATGGCCTGCTTCGCCATGCTCCCCTCGTCCTTGGTGTGACCTAGTCCTATTCAATCAGTATAGCATAGCCATTCCTATGCTGTCGCTAGAGCGTCTTGCATATTTCCTGGTAGTCTAGAAGTGTGGTAAGATAGATGTCTCGTTGAATCTAGCAGTAGGTGGGCTGGAAATGACAAGTAACGGCGTAGACCGGCAGGAAGTGGCCGTGTATGTTGACCTAGAGAATCTAAGATATTCTCTCTTGAACATTTTCGGCCAAGAACCCGATTTCGGGAAGCTAGTTGAAAAAGCCAAGAAATATGGTAGGCCGTCAGTCATGCGTGCCTACGCCGACTTTACAGAGCACCCTGAGTTTATTAGACAGCAACTACACATCGCTGGTATCGAAGCCATTAGTGTGAACGTGAAACGAATCAGGCGCCCAGGGGAACGTCGTGGTGTGGAACGAGTGAAGAACGCCGCCGATATGATCCTGGCTCTAGATGCGATTATAGAGGCTATGGATGCCGATTCCAACCGAAAGAAGAAGGTGTTCTTGTTGGTAACAGGCGATGCTGACTACATTCGACTAGTAACCAATCTGAAGCATCGG
The DNA here is from genome assembly GCA_016210285.1 of Chloroflexota bacterium. The sequence continues at coordinate 10,417 of JACQUN010000017.1, read as the reverse complement.
TTCGGGCAGCGGGTTATCGTGGCTGGCGTCCCAGAATCCATTGCAAATAACCTGGTGACTGCTGCGGATTCCAGTGACCCAATTGAAGTGCAAAGAAAGCCCCCGGCGGATAAAGTGTTGGTGAAAAAAGCTCTAATTAGGATGATACAGGGTGGGCCAGCGCCTTTGAGGTTCTGGAGCATCAGTATTATTGACCAGTGGGCGCTAAACCCAAAGCAAGCCATCCCTGGAACCCCGAGGGAACAGAGAGATGCCATCCATGACCTTCTAAATGAAGGTGTTCTAGTCAAGAAGGACATAGACCTAACCTCCATTGGCAAGAAAGGTTCAGCGACAGAGACCTACCTTGTCGTGGAAAAGGCAAGGGAATTGGGTTACTTGGAATAAGAAGAGACCCCCTCTTTCGAGGGGGTCAGGCGAAACAACGCAGAGGCACTCAGAAGTAGTCAAAACTTACGCAGCAAGTTGACTTTACCATATCCTGGCAAGGTTGTCAAGAGCCTCGGCGACGACCTTTTGTGCAAAGTTATCTAGCCCCTCAAGAAACCATTGCCTGCATCGCAATGAGGGCCAGATAGCAATGCACCGTAACGTTCCGCAAGCCCCGTACCGTGATATGATTCAGGCAGTGTTGCCCTTTGACCACGTGGCCCTACGCTACTGCAAGCTGGCGGTCTATCGTATCCTGGATGTGGTGGAGCACGGCCAGCGGGTGATGCTGAACCGGCTCACCACGCACGAGATGCGCGCCCAGGGCCACGCTGGGATGTTCCAGGGGGGGCGGTTCGGCGCTCACGCCTTCCTGGAGCACCGCCAGGACACGAGGGCGACCTGGCGCCAGGAGTAACGTATCATCCCAAGGAGCAGATGGATGCAGAGCAAGGTGTACCCCAGCATGGATGCAGCGGTGGCGGACGTTCCGGACGGCGCCACGGTCATGGTGCCCGGCTTCGGGCCAGGCACGCCCAGGAACCTCATCGTCGCCCTGCACCGCCAGGGGGCCAAGAGCCTGACGGCCATCCTCAACTCCCCGGGCGGGCAGCGGGAGGAGGTGGACCTCTCCTATCTGATCAAAGACGACCGGGTCCGCAAGGTCATCTGCGCCTTCACCGCCAGCCCGCATCCTTCCCGCGAGACGCCCTTCACCCAGCGCTACGAGGCTGGCCGCATCGAGGCCGAGCTCACCCCCCAGGGGACGCTAGCGGAGCGCATCCGCGCCGCTGGGGCCGGCATCCCCGCCTTCTACACCCCCGCCGGCGTCGGCACCGAGCTGGCCCAGGGCAAGGAGCACCGCGTCTTTGACGGACGCACCCACCTTCTGGAGCACGCCCTGCCCGCCGACTACGCCCTCATCCGCGCCTGGAGGGCAGACACCTTCGGCAACCTGGTCTTCCGCCTCTCTCAGCGCAACTTCAACCCCATCATGGCCACGGCGGCCCGGTGCACCATCGTTGAGGTGGAGGAGCCCGTGGTGGACGCCGGTCGCCTTGACCCGGACCAGATCCACACCCCGGGCGTGTACGTGAGCCGGGTCGTGAAGATCCCCACACCCCCGGAGGGCATCTGGGACAGACCGTACTCCCTTCCCGCCGAATCCAGCCCCGGGGTAGCCCAGCGCCGCCTCGCCAGCGCCATCCCCAGCAAGGTGTGCTCCACCCTGGACGAGGCCGTGGCCGACATCCCCAGCGGTGCATCCATCCTGGTGGGCGGGTTCGGCCCAGGAACGCCCTACAACCTCATCATGGCCCTGCACCGCCAGGGCGCCAGGGACCTGGTGTGCGTGACCAACAACCCTGGCTATATGCGGGCCAACGACCTGTCCCTCCTGGCCAAGGCGCGGCGTCTGAGGAAGGTGATCTGCGCCTTCACCGCCAGCCCCCACCCCTCCCGCGTCATGGCTTTCAGTGAGCTCTATGAGAAGGGAGAGGTGGAGGGGGAGCTGGTGGCCCAGGGGACGCTGGCGGAGCGCATCCGTGCAGGCGGAGCGGGCATCCCCGCCTTCTACACCCCCAGCGGCGTCGGCACCGAGCTCGCCCAGGGCAAGGAGCACCGCACCTTCAACGGCCGCACCTACCTGCTGGAGCACGCCATCACTGCCGACTACGCCTTTGTGCGGGCATGGAAGGCAGACACCTTCGGGAACCTGGTCTTCCGCCTCTCCCAGCGCAACTTCAACCCCATCATGGCCATGGCGGCCCGGTGCACCATCGTTGAGGTCGAGGAGCCCATCGTGGCGGCTGGCCGCCTTGACCCCGACCAGATTCACGTCCCGGGTATTTATGTGCACCGCATTGTGAGGATACCGCCTCCCCCGGAGGGTGTCCTGGACAGCCCGTATAATGTTTGATCCTTTGTGAGTGCCTGTGAGACTCTTCTCAGACTCCGATGTGCAGCCCACTCTGCGTGTCTCGGATGATGATTGGGGGATGTAAGAATCTTGAGCGCTCAGGTGGTGTATGCGCTTCCATGTCAAGCGCTTTGGTTCACTAGCTACGCTCATTTCTCTGGTGAGCATGATGCTCCCCATTGCGTGCAGCCAAAATAGGGATGTGTCGTTGCCCGCCGATAAAGGTGACGCATCTGCTCCATTCTTTGAGATACGAGCAACAAGTGTTGAGGTGGATTTTCCAAACCAGATTACTTTCAAGCTGTCGGCGGTGGCTAAGGAGACAATTGCAAAAGTAGAGTTTGTATTGACTGATCCAAATAGGAAATGTGGGACACCATATCTTTATACGACGCCACCCCGCTTCAAACCTGGAACGGCTATCTCTGCAATCTATAAACATAGAATTATCCAAAGCGAACCTCTCGTCCCAGGAAGCAGGCTTGAGTACTCTTGGACGCTCATAACGAACAACGGCGCTGTTCATAGGACAGCGCCCGCTTCTTTGCCAATTTCTGACAGTCGACACGCATGGAACGAGATAGCAGAGGGCAATGTGCTCCTACACTGGTACGAGGGTGAAAGCGATTTTGCTCATACTTTGCTGAACGCTGCTGTGAAAAGCATTGCTCAGATAGGAGAGGTGTTTGGCGTCAGTCCTGGTCAAAGGGTGAACCTCTTTGTGTACTCCAGCCTTGAGGACCTGCATTCTGCTATGTTTCAACCCAAGGAGTGGACCGGTGGAGTAGCGCTTGCCGATTACGGTACAATTCTGTTGGTTGTTCCGCCTGGTGAAACCGCTTATGGCAAGAGAGTCATCGCCCATGAAGTGACACACCTAATTGTCAGGCAGGCCAGCTTCAGTTGCACAGGCTGGCTTCCTGGCTTCCCGAATGAGGGCTTAGCGATGTTGAGCGAGGGAAGCCTGACTCCAGAGGCTGAGCAGCTACTTGTTCTTTCGGTTAGGAATGGCGTCTACTACTCGGCAGGGGGACTGGACTTTGGATTTGACAAAGACCCTGCCGCTGTGCGGCTAGCTTACGTCCAAGCTTACTCGATGACGAAGTACTTGTTAGAGCGGTATGGCATCGACAAGATTCGAAATCTGTTTGAAGTTTTCAAAGAGACTGGCGCTGTGACTGTGGCTTTTGAGCATGTGTATGGCATTGACCTGCAAGAATTCTGGGCCGAGTGGCTACTAGGCATGCAAGGACAATCACCGCGATGAAAATAACGGTACCTGAATGAAGGAGAAGTGTATGTGCCTACACGGAAGACATCCCCCAAGCAAGAGCCCGAGATCGTGGAGATGCCTTCGCAGAAGATGGCGGTAGTCTATGCGACCGGGAAGCCAAACGAAGTCGCACCGCAGGTGCTCCCGGCCCTCTATGGCTCGGTTTACACCCTGAAGTTTGCGCTGAAGAAGAAGGGACAGGATTTCAAGGTGACAGGCCTCCGCGCGCGCTGGCCGAACGCACATCTGGCGCCCCAGAACAGTGGGTGAGCATCTGGGGCTTGCCGGTGCCAGGGGACGTGACCTCTCTGTCGCAGAAAGTTCCTGGGGTTGAGGTTAGGCTGGAGGTGTGGGACTACGGCACGGTCGCCCAGGTCCTGTACCTTGGCCCCTACAGCGAAGAAGGGCCAACGGTGGAGCGGCTCCACGTCTTCATAGATGAGCAGGGCTACGCCATCGCGGGTGTCCACGAGGAGGAGTACCTGACGAGGCCAGAGGCAAAGGTGCAGAAGACCATCATCCGCTATCCAGTGCGGAAGAAGTAGCGCTTGGCCTAGATGAGTGAGCTGCAGCGTCTCATCATGTACACCGACGGGGCTTGCATCGGCAACCCTGGCCCAGGAGGTTACGGTGCTGTGCTCCTCTACGAAGCGCACCGGAAGGAGGTCTCCGGTGGGTATCGCAAGACCACCAACAACCGCATGGAGATTCTAGCGGCAATCGCAGGTCTGGAGGCCCTGACACAGCGGTGCCGAGTCACGGTGTACAGCGATTCCGAATACCTGGTGAAGGCTGTTGAACAGGGTTGGGCGCGCAAATGGCGAGCAAATGGGTGGAGACGCAACAAGAAAGAGATGGCGCTTAACCCTGACCTGTGGAAACGGCTCCTGGAGCTCTGCGAGTATCATCAGGTTGAGTTTAGGTGGGTGAGGGGCCACGCGGGCAATCCAGGGAACGAGCGTTGCGACCAGCTCGCTATGGAGGCGGCGAAGCGGCCAAACCTGCCTCGTGATAACGGGTACGAAGGTGCTTTGCCCTTGGAGGCACAAACCTAGCTGAACCCCTGAATCTGTGAGGAGCAACCACCATGACCACTGCCAAGCGTAAGCCAGGCCTGGACCGCCAGACCATGGCCCTCCGGTGCGCCCGCGAGTTCCAGGACGGCTGGATTGTGAATCTGGGAATTGGCATCCCCACCCTCTGCTCCAACGCCGTCCCGGAGGGGCGCACCGTCATCTTCCAGTCAGAGAACGGCGTCATCGGCTACGGCCCGCTGGCTACGCCCGAGACCCTGGACCTGCACCTGGTCAACGCCGGGGTGCAGCACGTGACCCTCCAGCCCTTCGCCTCCATCGTGCACCACGCCGATGCCTTTGGCCTTATCCGCAGCGGCCGCATTGATGTCTCTGTGCTGGGGGCCTACGAGGTGGCCGAGAACGGCGACTTCGCCAACTGGAAGGTGGCGGGGAAGCGCGGTGGGGGGATCGGCGGTGCCATGGACCTGGCGGCGTGCGCCAAACGGGTCTACATCATCATGGAGCATGTCACCAGGGACGGCAAGCCGCGCCTCCTGAAGCGGTGTACGCTGCCCATCACCGCCCCAGGCGTGGTGAAGATGGTCTTTACCGACCTGGGGGTCATGGAGGTCGGGCCACAGGGGTTCATCCTCAAGGAGATTGCGCCGGGCTGGACGCCGGAGGAGGTGCAGGCCCTCACCGAGGCGCGGCTGCACATCCCCCGCGACCTGACCCAGGTGGCCCTGTAGAGGCCATCCCTCAACCCCTTACCCCCTCCCCCTGCCGAACCGCTCGCCCCGAGCGCGGGGGTCCAGGGCGTCCCGAAGGCCGTCGCCCAGGAAGGTGAAGGCCAGCATGATGGCAGCGATGGCCAGGGCCGGGGCCACCACCATGTGCGGCGCCGAGAAGATGAGGTTATAGCCATCGCGGATCATGCTCCCCCAACTGGGCGTCGGTGGCTTCACCCCAATGCCAATGTAGCTCAGGGCGGCCTCGACGAAGATGGCGCGGGGGATGCCGAAGGTCACGGTGACAATCACCGGGCCCAAAGCGTTAGGGATGAGGTGCCGCAGGACAATGTATGGCCCGGGAGCCCCCAGCGCACGGACAGCGGTAATGTACTCCTGCTCCTTCAGGGAGAGGATCTGGCCCCGGACCAGCCGTGCCAGATTGCTCCACGCCACCAGCCCGATGGCCAGGAAGATCATATAGATGCTGCCCCCGAAGACGGCCCGCAGCAGGATGATGAGGAGCAGGTCTGGAAACCCGTACACGATGTCCACGAAGCGCATCGCCAGGTTATCCACTCTCCCCCCGCTGAAGGCAGCCAGAGCCCCTATGGGGAGGCCAACGCTCAGGGCGATAAGCTGAGCGAAAATCCCCACCAGGAGAGAGACCCGAGCCCCATAGACCAGCCGACTGAAGATGTCCCGCCCCAGGTCATCGGTCCCCAGCCAGTAACGAGCGCCCGGACGCTCCTGGATGGCGGAGTAGTTCTGGAAGGCAGGGTCATGGGGGGCGAGGAAAGAGGCGAGAAGCGCCACCAGCGCAAGGAACGCCACGAAGGAAAGGCCGGCCACGGCCAGCCGGTTGGAGAGCAGGCGCCGCCACGCCTCGCCCCAGAGGGTGCGCCGTTTTTGGCCGAGCCCGACCCGGTCCGTTGCTTGCGGCGCTGGGTTCGCACCCTTGGCCCCAGGGAGCACCGTCCACCTCGGTCCCTGTCACGCTGAGCGCAGCGAAGCATCTCGCCAGGCTCATGAGACCCTTCGTTTTACTCAGGGAGACAGAGCATCCTAGCGGTAGCGGATACGAGGGTCCACGACACCGTACAGCAGGTCAACTCCCAGGTTCAGGACCGCCACCACAAAGGCATAGAAGAGCACCGAGCCCATGATGAGTCCGTAGTCCCTCTGGAAGACCCCTTCCACAAAGAGTCGCCCGATGCCGGGGATGGAGAAGAGGTTTTCGATGATGAAGGAGCCGGTCACCAGGTAGGCCAGCTCCACGCCCATGATGGTCATGACGGGGATCAGGGCATTCCGCAACACGTGGCGGTAGTAGATGATGCGCTCCGGCAGCCCCTTCGCATAGGCGGTGCGAACGTAGTCCTGCCGCAGCACCTCCAGGACGCTGGCCCTGGTCAGCCGGGCGGCGTAGGCAGCGGGAAGCGCACCCAGGGCGAGGGCCGGCATGAGCACCTGCTTCACGTTCCCCCACCCGCTGGTGGGCAGCCAGTGAAGCATCACCGAGAACAGGATGATGAGGATGAGGCCCAGCACGAAGCCTGGGATGCTGGCAAAGCAGGTGGCGAAGAAGACGGAGATGTAATCCACCAGGGAGTTCTGCCGCAGGGCCGCCGCCAGCCCCAGGGGGAGTCCCACCACGATGGCGAGCAGAAAGGCTGCTAGCCCCAGGGTGGCGGTTACCGGCAGGCCGGTCAGGATGATACGGGTCACGTCCCGGTCCTGGTAGGTGTACGAGACCCCCAGGTCGCCCCGCACCGCATTCACAAGGAAACGGAGGTACTGCGCCCAGACGGGCCTGTCCAGGCCGTAGCGGCGGTTCAGGTTTTCCACCACCGAGGCCGAGAGGGTCTTCTCCCTGTCCCAGGGCCCGCCGGGGACGGCGTGCATCAGCACAAAGGTAATGGTGGCCACGCCCAAGAGGACAGGGAGCAGCCACAGGGTCCGCCGCGCCGCATACTTGAACATGACGGAGCAGCCTCACCCCTCTTTTGGAAAGGTCCTGCGGACCCAAGCCTGCACACAAAGCCCCTCTGAGCCCTTCGCTTCGCCCAGGGTGACAGGATTGTCAAACGAGCTTCTATGCTAGGCGGGGAACCTTTCCCTTCGGCTTGGCTCAGGGCATGCCTGCAAGAAAGGGTTCCCCACTACCCCTCCGAAAGACCTCTTACCTGGTGATATAGACCTCGTCCAGGAACCAGTCGCCGGGGATCGAGGCGTCCATCCCCGTGACCTTCAGGCCGGCCACGTTGGGCTTCTTCAGCCAGAACCGCTCCCGGTTGAAGAAGAAGATGACCGGGGCGTCGTCCACCACCATCTTCTGGGCCTGGGCCCAGAGCTGGAGCCGCTTCGTACTGTCCAACTCCTTCTTGGCCTGCTCCGCCAGCTTATCGAAATCCGGGTTGGAGTAGTTGGTGTGGTTGTTGCCTGTGCCAGTGCCCCAAAGCTCTGGCAGCCAGTTGTCGGGGTCCGGGTAGTCTGCGCCCCAGCCCAGGTAGGCCATGTGGAAATCGTTCTGCTTCACGAGCTGCTGGAATGCCTTGGACTCCAAGGGCTCCAGCTTGATATCAATGCCCAGGTTCTGCTTGAACTGCCCCTGGACGAACTGGGCGATGAGGCGGTTCCCGGCGCTGTCAGTGAAGTGGAAGGTGATGGGGGGCAGCTTGGACACGTCGGGAAAGCCCGCAGCAGCGAGGCCCTGCTTCGCCTTGGCGGCGTCGAACTTGGACTCGCTCCCCAGGTTCGCGTCAAACCCGGGCATCCCCGGGGGGACCCAGCTCGTCGTGGGCCGGCCCACCCCGTTGCGCACCTGGTTGACGAATGCCTCCCGGTCAATGGACATGCTCAGGGCGCGCCGCACAGCCTTGCTATCAAAGGGTGGCTTCTTCACGTTGAACTGAAGGGCAAAGGTGACGAGCTCTGGATAGCGCAGGATCTCCTTGCTCAGGGCCGGGTCCGACATGGTGGCTTTCTCGGTGCCGGGGGGCACGCGCGCCATGTCCAACTCATTGCTCTTGTACGCCGCAAGCTCCGCGTTGACGTCCTTGACCATCTTCAGCACGATCTTCTGGAGCTTGGGCTTGGGGCCCCAGTACTTGGGGTTGGCCTGGAAGGTCATATGGTCCTGGTGCACCCACTCAGTGAGGATGAAGGGCCCGTTGCTGACATAGTTGGCCGGCTCCGTCCACTTGTCCCCGAACTTCTCGATGATGTCCTGCCGCAGGGGGTAGGCGGGCCACAGGGCCATGATCTGAAGGAAGCTGGGGCGGGGGTTTTCCAGTGTGATCCGCAGGGTGGAGTCGTCCACCGCCTTGACCGCCACCGCGCCCAGGAGGGCGTCCGTGGTGGCCTTGGCGGTGTTGAGACCTTTGCCACCCTTGATGTCATGGTAGAAGGAGGCGTACTCCGCCGCCGTCTCCGGCTTCAGCATCCGCTTGATGCTGTACTCGATGTCCTTGGCGGTCACAGGCTTCCCGTCACTCCACGTCACCCCTTTGCGGAGCTTGAAGGTGTAGGTGAGCCCGTCGGAGGAGATGCCCCCGTTCTTGACGGTGGGGACCTCGGTAGCGATGACGGGGACCACCTCCAGCTTGTCGTTGAAGCTCAGGAGCCCCCTGAAAGACAGCTTGATGGGGGTTATCTCGGTAGAGAAGGAGGCGCGGTTGGGGTCAATGGTGTCGGGCTCTCCCGCCAGGTTGATGCGGAGCTCCTGGGTGGCGGCGAGCGCGCCCGCAGCGGGCTTGGCAGGGGTTGGGGCAGCGCGGGCGCAACCCATGAGAAGGAACAATGCGGTCGCCAGCAGGAGAAAGCTCAGTCCTCTTTTCATTGCCGCCTCCTTCTTGGCAGGTATCGAAGTAGCTCCATGACAGCTTGATTGTTTCATGCCAAGGCGAGGAAGTCAAGGACAGGTGCGTAAGGACTCCACCCGTTTCGGCTTTGTTGGCGTCAGCCTGTACGTCCTTCGACAGGCCCAGGGTGACGTGTACGCAATTGCACCCCATCGTCCCTGTGGGGATAATGGTCGAAAGGGGTTTTTCATCACCCTGTTAGTCATCTCTGCCTTGAGAACCGTGAGCGGCGTTGAGGCTATGCTTTCTGCATGGCCTGTTCAGTCCAATGTGCTAGAATAGGTGCGCTTTATCTCACTTCAGGGGGTAAGGATGGACCTGGGTTTGAAGGACAGGGTAGCCATCGTCACCGGCGGGAGCCGTGGTCTGGGCCGGCAGGCCGCTCTAGCTCTAGGGAAGGAGGGATGCAAACTAGCTATCTGCGCCCGCAATGCAGAAGGGCTCTCCCGCGCTGTGGCGGAGATGGAAGCCCTGGGCAACCGGGTGATGGGGGTATCTGCAGATGTTACCAGTGCTCAAGACTGCCGTCGGTTCTATGAGGCAACCATAACGAAGTATGGGCACGTAGACATCCTGGTAAACAACGCCGGCGGCAACGTGGGACCGCGCGAGTTTGAGAAGATGACCGACGAGGACTTCCTGGGCCAGTTGAACCTCAACCTGATGTCCGCAATCCGGATGATTCGACTGGTCCTGCAGGGGATGAAGGAGCGCCGCTGGGGACGCATTATCAATGTCGCCTCCATCTGGGGTCGGGAGAGCGGTGGCAGCGCCTCGTACATGACCTCTAAAGCAGCCCTTATCGCCCTGGGAAAACGCCTGTCGGGGGAGTTCGCTCCTGACAACATCCTGGTCAACACCATTGCTCCGGGTTCCATCCTGTTCCCTGGCGGCGGGTGGGAGCGGTTCACCAAGAACAACCCGCCTGAGGTGGTCCAGGACTTCGTCAAGGAGCAGTTCCCGATGGGCAAGTTCGGCTGGCCGGAGCCTATAGGGGAGATGATTGCCTTCCTGGCCTCCGACCGTGCCGACCTGGTCACTGGCACCTGTGTCAACATTGACGGAGGGCAAAGCCACTCGCTGATTTAGGCAGGCTGTTGAAAAAGGGGTGATTAGAGGGGCGAAGCCCCCTTGATGGGGGTCTGGGGGCCTGCCCTGAGCCTGACGAAGGGGTGTCCCCCAGATACAAT
>JACQUN010000161.1 GCA_016210285.1 Chloroflexota bacterium | reverse complement strand
TCGGCGGGGAACAGGGCTATGGCCATCATCGGGTTACTGGTTGGCCTGGCCACGATCCTGACCTTCCAATCGCCCACCCCAGTGTCAGGTCACGGAAGCTGCCCAGTGACCCCTGAGTTCCTCACCGCGCTGCCTACCATGACCACCCCCCAGCTCCTCGCCGCATGCCCACCCCAGTGGCCCCCGGACTACGTGGGTGCGGACATCAGGTACGGCGGGGTGTTCCGGCAGGCGATGGCTGGTGACCCGCCATTTCTGGACCCCCTCCGCACCAGTTCGAGTTTCGCCCAGGGGATGGCGAGCATGGCCTATGAGCGGCTGGTGATGTACGACACGGGGCCCACGGCCGACCCCGTGTACCCCGCCATCGTGCCCGACCTGGCCACCTCCTGGGAGTGGAACGGCGACGCCACCCAGCTGACCTTCCACCTCCGCCAGGGGGTCCACTGGGGTGACTTGAACGACCCCCTCCTGCCCGGGCCGGAGATGACGGCTGTGGACCTGGTCTACGCATTGAATGAGTACAAGAGCAACCCCGCCAGCGTTAAGAAGGGCTATTTCACCACCATGACCATCATGGAGGTCATAGATAACTACACATTGAGGTTGACCTTCAGCCAGCCCTCCCTGGACATGCTGCCCTTCCTGGCCTCCAACCTGGCCCTCATGTTCAACCCCTACCTGGCTCAGTCCGGTCCCGATGCGATGAAACTCAGGGCCATTGGGCCCGGCCCTTTCGAACTGTATTCTCCTTATGAGTACAACGTGGGGGCGACGTTCACAAGGAACCCCAACTTCTTCCAGGTGGACGAGGCTGGCAACTCCCTGCCCTACTTGGACGGGGCGAAGTTTATCGTAATCCCTGATCAGGCAGTCCGCGATGCTGCTTTGCGGGTGGGGTTGTTGGAGTACGCCCAGTCTCTCTCTGCAACGCTGAGCGACCAGATCGCCCGCTTGACGGCCAGGCCAGACCTGGCGGTGTACGCCGCTCCCAGCCTTGGAGGCAGCAGCTTTTACCTGGCCATGAACCAGTACACCGCAGACCCACCGTCGCCGTTGCAAGACTTACGGGTACGGCGGGCCCTGTCTCTCGCCACCGACACCAAGGCCATCTCGGACGCGGTGTTCGGGCCCACCGGCTACCCCCAGGACACCATGATCCCCTGGCGGTACTTCCGGAACACGCCGCCCACCTGGGCGGAGGTGGACGCGTATTACGGCCTCTACCAGCACCACTACAATCCTCAGCTCGCCGACCAGCTCCTGGCCGAGGCGGGGTACCCCAACGGCTTCCAGACGAAGATCACCTTCTTTGCATACAATCCCCAGACTGCACTGCCCCTGGATATGGTGGCCGCGCAGTGGGCGCAGGTGGGCGTCCAGGTGCTGTTGGAACAGACCGACTACACGGTGTACAGAGCAATGATAGACAACGGCAGCTATGAGTACATCATCAATGGGTTCAACCTCCCCTCCTGGCAAGGGCCTGGGGACATTTACTGCCGACTGCACTTGAATCAGGGTTGCGCCACCAAGATGAACCTGAACGACCCGGTGCTGAACACCCTGACCGAGCAGGTCCGCTCCGCCACACCCACCACCGACGTCACGGCGCTCCTTCAGCAAATCAAAGACCGGTACAACGACCAGGTCTACTGGATAGACATGCCCACCTACGGGGCCCAGCTCGCGGGCTTCTGGCAACCCTGGGTCAAGGGGCTTCGGGAGCACCGGTTCAGCGGCGGGTTTGCCTACTGGGGCCAGCCCCTGCGCCACGTGTGGTTGGACTTCGAACCCCAGGCCAGGCCCACCTTCCGGGCAGGCGTGGACCAGGACGGCGCCGGGGGGCTGGCCTTTGCCATCCAGCTCCTTCAGCCTCAGACCGGTCTCCCACAATCTGACTGGAAGATCAAGTCGTACAGCGCCTCGCTGGACTACCCTGGCAGCCCCGTGAGCACCCTGGAGGTGCGTCTCAAGCCACCCTTTGAGACCGGCACTGTCGTCATTGACAACCCCACTGGCACGGCCCAGTTCAGCGCCTCGGCGGCACAAGGTGTCACGCCGCCTCTGGACCCTGTGGCTTTCGCAACTCTGAGGCTCGGCGGCTGCACCACCGACGCCGTGACCATCACCCCCGCCATCACTGAAGTCCTCGATGGCAACGGCAGCCCGCTGCCGGTGGAGCAGCCGGCCCTCAAGACCTTCCGCCGGGGCGACGCAAAGGCCAACGGCATCGTGGACATGGCGGATGCCCTCTTCATCGCCCAGTACATCGCCGGGTTGCGAGGTCTGGGTGAGGACGTCACTAGGGTCAACGCCGTGAATGCCTCCAGCGTCAAGCAGGATGGCGCCTTCGACAAGATCACCGCCGCCGATGTGCTGCTCATCGCCCAACGGGCCGTGGGCCAGCGGGACGACTGCTTCAACCTGCTGCCGGCAGCCCCGCCGCCACTGCGCTAACTGGAACCTGCGGGGCTGACCCTCGGCTCTCCCCTTCAAGAGAGGGGGTTGGGATACCCTACGGCGGCTCAGGGTGAGCCCGTCGAACCATGTGCGGATCCTCTCCCAGCGGCGCCCCCGAGGCCAGTCCCAAGGCGCCGAGTGGGATACGCAGGACTACTACTATCTTGACTATTCCTCACCAAAGCCTATAATACCCTCATGGGTCATGGATGCGCTCTGGAGTTTGCGTCTAGTTATGCATGGTTACACGGCGGAGCCAGTTCTCCAAAGGAGTCAGGCGCCCTGGCGCGCCAGGGAGTGAGCCAGGCAAGCGGCAAGAGCAACCAAAGGAGGTGCAGCATACGGACTATGTGGCGGTAGTTTTCTGGTCAGGAACGCGTGGGCAGCGTCGCTGGAAGGGCAGAGAGGAGCAGCACATGAGTCAACGAAGGATGCCGAAGATAGGGCTGGTCTTTGCTGTGGTTGCTACGTTGCTGGCCGCCGCCTGGCTAGCCGTGGGGTCGGGGCCTGCGCCGGTGAAGGCCGTGAGCGGCGGCCCGGTGGTCCTGATGGGGATTGACGCCGAGGATGGGGGGCCGGGCGGTCACGGGCCCATCGCCAACTACGTGTCCGTGGTGAACAGCCTGCTCGGCCAGGCCACCAACGGTGGATCGGGCATCGTGGTGTTCGGCTGCGGCAAGAGCGCCTTCGATGGCCCCACCACCTTCTGGAACGCCATCAGCACGGGGACTGGGGCCAGCGTCACTTGCGTGAACGGCGCGGCCAACGTTGGTTCTCAATCACTGGCTGGCTTCGAGGTGGTCGCTGTCGTAAGTGACGAGTTCAACACCGGAAACGGCCTTACGAATGCCGAAAACGGAGCGCTCAGCCCGAGAGCGTCTGACATCGCTGCCTTCGTCAATGGGGGCGGCGGCCTGCTCGGGTTCTCCTCCGACTTCTGCGTCTATGGGACGACCGCCTGCTACGGCTACCTTGGGCAGGTCGGTACGTTCACTGTGACCGTCGGCCTTGGTTACAGCGATATCGCGCCGACGCCGGCGGGCGCCGCCATTGGGATCACGGACGCCCTGGACATCTGCTGCTGGCACGATGTCTACAACTCCTACCCACCCTTCCTGAACCTGCTGGCGACGGACAATGAGGCCTTCTCCGCAGGGTTCGGCCAGGCGGCAGCCATTGGCGGAGCACAGGTAGTCCTGCAGCCGGAAAACTGCAACAACGGAGTGGACGATGACGGCGACGGGCTCATTGACCAGGATGACCCGGACTGCCAGGTGCCGCCACCACCACCGACTGAGAACTGCACCAACGGCATAGATGATGACGGCGACGGGCTCATTGACCAGGATGACCCGGACTGCCAGGTGCCACCAGGGGACACGACTGCTCCCCTGGTAGGTTGCGTAGAGACGGTGAACCCCCACGGGAAGCGGGTTCCTCCTGCGGGCAACACCACGCCACCAGGCAACAAGGGTGGCCAGAACGAGGACGGCTTCTACCTCCTTGAAGCCACGGACGACACGGACCCGCATCCGCAGGTGTTCGTGGTTGACATGGGCTCGACCACCGTGTTTGGGCCCTTCACCAGTGGCACCAACATCAAGTACACCCAGGCGCCCGGGGCCAAGCCCAACCAGAAGAAGATCGGCAGCATCAATGGCGATGCCAATGCCGTATCCTGGCACATCACCGGCAAGGGTGATATGGGCGTGTTCGCGGTGGACGCCTCGGGCAATCAGAGCGCCACTGTAGCCTGCCTGGTGCCTCCGCCTCCCAAGTAGTCACACGGGCCCAAGGCAGAGAAACACAGCAGGAGGGGGAAACCCCTCCTGCTGTGTTTTGGGGCGCAGTCCTCTCCGGTCCCCATCAAGCGACGCGCGCCGTTGGGGGTGTTGGCCGGGGAATGTCCACCAAGGTAGTTGTCCCACCCACGCATCCCCCGTCGGCTGCGCTCAGAGGAAACACGCTCCGTTCGCATGCGCCCCATTCCTTTAAGGAGGCGGCCTTTACCCGCCCGTGGTTCCCTTCGGCTTGGCCACTGCTCTCACCTTTATGCTATGAGGGTAAACTCGGCTCGCCGTGAGCGGATGGAAACGTAGGGGCGTCCCGAAAGCATCGGGACGCCCCTACGCTGGATGGCCGGTAGTCGGCGCTAGGCGGGCTCGGGTAGCTCCAGGGGGACGTAGGTGGGCTGCTGGGCAGGGTCCTGGGCGGCCTGCTGGAAGGTGGTGCCGTAGTCGCGCTGGGCGTCTCCCAGGTTCCAGGCCTGGCGCTTGTAGTTCCAGTTCTTGGGGCTGAGCTGCTGGGCCTGCTTGAAGTGGGGGATGGCGTCCTGGGGGTGGCCCTGCTGGTGCAGGTAGAGGCCCAGCCGGAAGGAGGCCATGGCCTGGAGCTCTTCCGGGGGCCGCAGGCCCGAGCGGCGCTCCAGGGCCTCGCGGTCCTGGACGTAGATGCTCTTGGGGCCCTTGTCCACCCAGTCGCGGACGGCATTGAGGTAGCGCTCGTTGACGGTGGACTCGCCGGTCTCGCGGTTGCGCCGCAGGATGTAGATGGGGTCGTTGGCCCGCACAATGCGACCGCGCTCGTCTATCCAGAAGGCGGCGGGGACGTTGCGGGTGTTGTAGAGCTCGGCGACGATGTGGCGCTCGTCAATGAGGGAGGGGTGCTGGGGGTTGGCGGCGCGGACCCAGGGCTCGGCGGCGGCCGGGCCCTTGCTCTCCTCAGCGACGGTGATGACCTCGAAGCTCTTGCTCTTGAGCTCTTCCCGCAGGGCCTGCCAGACCGGCAGGTCGTTGCGGCAGCCTCACCAGGAGGCCCAGCAGAGGAGAAAGACCTTCTTGCCCAGGAACTCGGAAAGGGAGTGCTGGTGGCCCTCGAGG
>JACQUN010000160.1 GCA_016210285.1 Chloroflexota bacterium | reverse complement strand
CCATCCTTCATCAACCTGACAGTGCTTCGCGACCTCCTCATCGGCTGGAGAATGGCAGACCTCGTCGTTATCTTTGGGAGCATGGACATCAACATGGGTGAGGTGGACCGCTAGTGGGACCGCTGCTCGCTGGGAATGCCATCTACAGGAACGTCTATGCCTTCTTCCAGGGCCTCCTGCCCGAATCCCTGGCATGGCTGAGCTACCTTATCGCTGGCCTTGTCATCATCCTCATCCTGGTCAATGGCCTGCTCCTGCTGGCGATGGGGTTCATCTATATGGAGCGGAGGGTCCTGGGGCGCTTCCAGTCACGCCTTGGACCCAACCGAGTGGGACCCTTCGGCCTCCTTCAGCCTGTTGCTGACGCCCTCAAGATCATGTTCAAAGAGGATATCATCCCCGCACCGGCAGACCGGGTGCTCTTCAACGCCGCCCCCCTGGTGCTCCTGGTCCCGGTGATCCTGCTCCTGGCCGTCGTCCCCTTCGGCAAGAGCTCCTTCCTGGCCGACGTGAACGTGGGAATCCTCTACGTCATCGCGGTGACCACCGTCTCCACCCTGGGGATCTTCATGGCGGGGTGGGGGTCAGCCAACAAATACGCCATGTTTGGAGCGGTCCGCGCGGTGGCCCAGCTCATCAGCTACGAGGTGCCCATGGTGCTGTCCATCATCGGAATCCTGCTCATCGCCGGGTCGCTCTCGCTGGTGAGGATTGTCGAGGCCCAGCGCCTGCCCTTCCTGCTGCTCCAGCCCCTGGCCTTCTTCATCTTTGTGGTGGCCGCTTCGGCAGAGCTCAACCACCCGCCCTTTGACCTTATGGAGGCCGAGTCCGAGATCATCGCCGGGTTCCACATCGAGTACAGCGGCATGAAGTGGGGGTTGCTCCAACTCTCGGAGTTCGCCGGGGCGGTGGCGTCCTCCAGCATTATCACGACGCTGTTCCTGCGCGGCTGGGAGAACCCCTTCCTACCCCTGGGGTGGCCCCAGGTCCTTCCGTCCCACCTCTGGTTCCTGCTGAAGGTGTTTGCCGTGCTGTTCCTCTTCGTCTGGGTTCGCGCCACGCTCCCGCGGCTACGGGTTGACCAGGTCATGGGCTTCGCCTGGAAGGTCCTCTTTCCTATGGCCCTCATCAACATCTTCGTGACGGCGGCAGAGGTCCTGGTGTGGCCGGAGCCAAACAGCGGGCAGCTCTGGGCCATGGTGGTCATCAACCTGGCGGTTGCTGTAGGATGTGTCGTCGGCTTCAGCGTGGCCCTGGAGCGCCATCGCCGGAAGCCCGCCTCCTCGGTGACCCTGGTGCATTCCCCTGCGGAGGTGCGCTGACATGCCTTACGGCCTCGGAATCGCCAAAGGCTTTCTGGTCACCCTGAAGAACCTGGTGCGCCCGCCCTTTACCATCCAGTACCCAGAGCAGCGCCAGGCGCAGCACCCCCGTTTTCGGGGCGAGGAGTTCGTCTGGTACGAGGAGCGGTGCACGGGCTGCGCCAGTTGCGCCAAGTACTGTCCCCTGGGCATCATCAAGATTGTGACCAGCCCAAGCGAGAACCAGCTCCAGGAGGGCGAGAAGTATCGCGTGGACGTGTTCGATATCGAGATTGCCCGCTGCATGTTCTGCGGCCTCTGCGTGGAAGCCTGCCCCTACGACGCCCTGCACATGGGCAGCACCTTTGAGCGGGGCCGATACCGACGGGCTGAGCTGGTCATCCACGTTGAGGAGCTGAAGCAGGCGCCCAAGCGCCCCAGCACGTGGTTCCGCCCACAACTGGAGGCCAAGGGCTACAGCCCCTTTACCGGTCCAACCCTGGGCTGGCAGGATGTGGGGCGGCAGGTTGCCCCTGACGAGCAGCAGATGAAGCAACGCTGGGTGGAGGAGCGATGAACCCGACGGGTGCGGAAGGCTCCGCGGTCTTCACGGTGGTCTGGTGGATTGTGGCGGCGATGAGTGTCATCGCCGCTTTGCTGGTGGTGCAGCTCCGCGACCTCCTGAAGGCAGCCCTGGCCCTGGTGGTGGCCTTCCTGGGGGTCGCTGCCCTCTTCGTCATGCTCAACGCGGAGTTCCTGGCTGCGGCCCAGGTCCTCATCTACGCAGGCGCCATCTCCATCCTCATCATCTTTGCCATCCTCCTCACCAGAGACGTGCAGCGGGGAAACCCCTCCAACCGTTTTCGGACGCCCGCCTGGTTCCTCTCCGCCCTGCTTCTGGCCCTCATGGTCTTCGTTATCGTGGCGACCAACTGGAGACTCCTGCGCCACGCCGCCTTGACGCCGCAGGTGCAGGCCAGGGCCGCGGAGGTCTACAGCAACTCGACCCCCTGGCTGGGGAGGCTCCTGGTGCGGGACTTCGTGTTGCCCTTCGAGGTCGCCTCGGTCCTGCTCCTGGCGGCCCTCATCGGGGCCATTGTACTGGTGCGGGAGCGATAGCATGATCGAGCTTGAGCACTTCCTCATCCTCTCGGCGGTCATCTTCTGCATCGGGCTGTACGGCGCGCTTTCCAAGCGCAACGTCATCACGGTGCTCATGTCCATTGAGCTCATGTTCAACGCCGTGAACATCGCCGTGGTGGCCATGTCCCGCTACCTGGGGCCCCTGGCGCTGGCCGCGAGCCCTTCCAACACCTCCGATGACGCTGTTCAGATGCTCCTGACGGGCCAGGTGTTCGCCGCCTTCGTCATCACCGTGGCGGCGGCGGAGGTGGCCCTGGGGCTGGGCATTATCATCGCCCTTTATCGGAGCCGGGGTACAGTGGACCTGAGCGAGATCAACCTGATGCAGCGGTAGGAAACACCTCTTTGAACCTGGCGCAGGAGTCCGGCATGTGGGTGCCGTTCAAGAAGGTGCCGAATCTGATGACGGCGGAGATGTGGCGGGATACCCTGGAGAGCGAGGGGCTCCCCACCCGCATTCTCCCTGAAGGGAACATCCTGGACTGGGCTGAGGACACGCCCTTTGTTGTCTATGTGCCCAAGGGCCGAGAGCACGTCGCCGAGGAGATCCTGAGGAAGCTGTAGGATGATTTCAGAAGGCGCAGCCTGGGCGATCTTCCTCCTGCCGCTCTTTTCCTTTCTTATCATCGCCTTGATTGTCCGCCCCTTCTTCAACCGGCACAGCCGCTGGGCCGGGTACGTCACCATCCTCGCCATAGCCGCCTCGTTCGTCCTCTCCCTCTGGGCCCTGCGCTCCACCACGGGGCACGAGGGGGCAATCGGGTGGGACCCGCACCCCTGGATGGCCCTGGGTAGCCTTCAGCTCCGCATCGGCATCCTCATGGACCCCCTCACCGCCATCATGGTCGTCGTGGTGAGCGGGGTGAGCCTGATGGTGCAGGTGTACTCCCAGGGCTACATGGCGGGCGACCCCGGCTACGCCCGCTACTTCGCCTTCATGTCCCTCTTCACCGCGGCCATGCTCGGCCTTGTGCTAGCCAGCAACGTCATCCAGCTCTACCTGTTCTGGGAGATGGTGGGCCTGTGCTCCTATCTGCTCATCGGGTTCTGGTATCACCGCCCCGCCGCCGCTGCCGCCGCCAAGAAAGCCTTTCTGGTGACGCGCCTGGGGGACGTGGGCTTCCTCCTGGCGATTCTCTACCTCTTTTTCCACCAGGGTCTATTCGCCGCCAAAGGCCTCAACAGCCTGGAGATTCCCGCTATCCACGAGGCAGTCAAGGCAGGAATCCTGGGCAGCGCAGCGCTGACGTGGTTGGCTATCGGAATCTTTGCTGGCGCCGCGGGTAAGTCCGCGCAGTTCCCGCTGCATGTCTGGCTGCCCGACGCCATGGAGGGCCCCACGCCCGTCAGCTCCCTCATCCACGCTGCAACCATGGTGGCAGCGGGGGTATTCCTGGTCGCCCGCTTCTTCCCCGTCTTCCAGGCGTCCACAGCCGCCATGAACCTGGTGGCGGTCATCGGGGGATTCACGGCGCTGATGGCGGCCAGCATGGGGCTGGTGATGCGAGACATCAAGCGGGTCATCGCCTACTCCACCATCAGCCAGTTGGGCTACATGATGCTGGCGCTGGGAGTGGGGGCCTACTCCGCGGCCATGTTCCACCTGTTCAACCACGCCTTCTTCTAGTGCCTCCTCTTTCTGCGGGCAGTTAGCGCCAACCACGCCTCCGGGTCCTTTGACATGCGCTACATGGGTG
>JACQUN010000158.1 GCA_016210285.1 Chloroflexota bacterium | reverse complement strand
TAGAGCGGGGTGGAACCACCCGTTCCCATTCCGAACACGGAAGTGAAACGCCCCAGCGCCGACGATACTCCCCTCGCGAGGGGGCGGGAAAATAGGCCGCTGCCGGGGGACATCACTGTTTGATAAAACAGGCACCCGGCTACCTGCGTAGCGGGGTGCTTGTTTTATTCCAATGCCAACCATTGCCGCAGGGAACCATCGCAGCGAAGGGCCTTCCCTGGCCTGTATCCTCTGCTACGCTCAGCGTGTCCTTGTGTAGCAGATTCCTTACAAGAGGTGGAGAGAAGGGGTGGAGCCAGGAGGCAGGGAGACCCCGTCTCTCCCGCTGGACGCACGCTGCGTCTTCTCTAGCGCATGTACTGGGCAGCGCCTCCTTCTGGCGAGACCATAGACTTGGCGGTGGCCCCTGTGCGCTCGAGGGGCAGAGCGCGTCTTGCGTGCTGGTGCTCTACTTTTTACACTTATGCAGCGGCGCCCAGAGCACCCCGAGGTGGCCTTCAGGGCGCCACAAGGACAGGTAGAGGAGGGCAAAGCAGGTTCAATGCACACCAACAGCAACGGAGGCATCGCCCACCTGGAGTCGCGCTTGTCCGCCCTCTCCTCAGAGGAGCAGTCCCTGTTCCGCCGTATCTTCCGGGTCTCCTCCGCGGTGGGCACACTGCGGCTCCCGGAGACCATGCTTCCCTGGGTCACAGCCCGATTCGGGTCCCCGCAACAGGTGGAGCGGCAGCAGGTGGTGAGGGTCACCAACCTGGTGACCTGGGAGGGGGCCCTCTTCAACCCCCTGCGGTCCAACCGCCCCATGAGTCTCGTTGCCAAGGACGACGTGGAGAGCCGCATCCTGGACACCCTCAAGGATGACCCCTTTGCCGACCCCCTTCGAGACACCCCCGAAGACACCTTCGGGCGTGTGGAGCGGCCCAGCGGCGTCACCGCGGCGAACGTCGCCAAGTACGATGCCGCCCACGGCCTGGTCATCTTCGGGGAGCGCAGGCCCTTGCACTTCACTCAGGAGAGCCTGGTGGACCACCTGGAGGCAGCCCTGGAGTGGCTCCGGCGTGCCCACGAGGCTGACCCCGATGCTCTGTACCCCATGATCATCTGGAACTGCCTTTGGCGGGCGGGCGCCTCCATCACCCACGGCCATCTCCAGATGACCCTGACCCGGGACACCCACTACGCCCGCGTGGAGCAGGCCCGTCAGGCCGCCGCGGCCTACCGTGAGCGCTATGGCAGCAACTACTTCGACGACCTTTTCCGCGTGCACGCGGCCCTGGGGTGCGGCTTCCTGGCGGATGGCGTGAGGGTGCTGGCCTCTCTGGCGCCGCTGAAGGAGCGGGAGGTTATCTTGCTGGCACAGGACCTCTCAGCTTCTACTCAGAAGCAGCTCTATGCGCTCCTCGACTGCTTCCGGAGCGACCTGGGCGTGCGCTCCTTCAACGTGGCTATTCAGATGCGACCTCTGGGTCCCACCCAGGAGAGCTGGGATGGCTTTCCCACGGTGGTGCGCGTGGTGGACCGGGGCGACCCCAGGGCTGGGGCCTCGGACTTTGGGGCGATGGAGCTGTACGCCCAGAGCGTGGTGTCCTCCGATCCCTTCCACTTGGCAGAGCAGATCTCCCATCGGATGCTGGGCGGCTAGCCCGCCCCACAGGTGGCGCAGTGCCTCGGAGCAACCCGTGCGCTCAATCTGGGGTGATAGGCTCTGCCTCCAGGGCAGCTTCACGCGGGGCATAGCCTTGCGTTGTTGCTCGATCTGGGCCCTGCCCGCTGCCCCTCAGGGGAGCGAGGTGTTGTCAATGAGTCGGGTCTTGCCGATGCGCACCGCCAGGGAGACCAGGGCAGGGCGGTCGAGCTTGCTCAGCTCCTCCAGGGTGGCTGCGTCGGCGACGCTGACGTAGTCTATCCTCGCCAGGGGCTCCGCCTGGATGAGTTGGCGCATGTCGCTCCGTATGGCCTCGGCGTCCCGCTCTCCCTGGGCATAGCGTTCACGGGCCAGGCACAGGGAGTTGTAGAGCACCAGGGCGGCCTGTCGCTCCTGGGGGTCCAGGTACACGTTGCGGCTGGACATGGCGAGGCCGTCCGGCTCACGCACCGTGGGCACAACCACCACGTCCACGCCGGCGTTGAGGTCGGCGGCCATGCGCTTGACCACGGCCACCTGCTGGGCATCCTTCTGCCCGAAGTAGGCCCGCTCCGGCCGGAACAGGTTGAACAGCTTCAGGACAACCGTGCAGACCCCCCGGAAGTGGCCGGGGCGGGCCTCCCCTTCCAGGCGGCTCGCCAGCGCACCCATCTCCACCCAGGTGTCAAAACCTTTGGGGTACATCTCCTCCACAGCCGGGGCGAAGACCAGGTCCACCCCCACCCCTTGGAGCAGCGCCAGGTCCCGGGGCAGGTCTCGCGGATAGCGGGCCAGGTCCTCGTGGGGCCCGAACTGGGCCGGGTTCACGAAGATGGTGGCCGCGACACTGGCATTCTCTGCGCGGGCGCGGCGGGCCAGGGCCAGGTGCCCCTCGTGGAGGTAGCCCATAGTGGGCACCAGCCCCAGAGGGCGGGGCAGGCGCGCCAGCGTGGCGTGAAGGGCAGGGATGGTCTCCAACACCTGCAAGGGAGAATCCTCCTGATTGATGTTGCGCGCCCCTCCGACAGGCTCAGGACAAACGGAGCATTCCTTCCGCTCCTGCCGAGCTTGTGGAAGGACAAGCTCAGCAATACCGGCACTACTTCTGGGCCCGGTAGCAGGTACTGGACGGGTTAGGGGGTCATGAGCCGGGCGATACCTGCGGGAAAAAGGAACGTCCTTGACAACAGGACGTCCGATACCTGATTGGACACTTCGTCCAGATGCTACTCACTCGAGTCTACTATTCCCTTGCTGTACAGCACCCACGTAGAAGGCGTGTGGTCTGTTGGAACCTGATAACTCTGCTGCAACATGCGGGCGCTGACGATCCGGTCCAGCTTAAACGTCCTTTGGGCATGCCGAAAGTGGCAAAATGCATCTAGATAGTCTTCGCCCACGGCGTACACATCTATCTCTCGTAGAGTGGTTTCGGACTGTCGGCCTTGGAATTCTGGTTTCCTGTATTCAATTCTTAGGCGACGCTTCTGAGAATAAGCTTGGGAGACCACGAGTCGGACGTTTGCGGAAGAGTTGGGCCTATTGGCTGGTCCCGACCCTGTTGGGGCGAAGATGTTCTTATACTCGTAAACTGCCTCATCGACAATCACGTCGCTCGCAAACACGGGACGACTGAGCGCGAGCCCACCCAGCGAGCGACACCGACTCAACGCCACGTAGGTCTGGCCGTGCGCAAAGGCGCCGGATCCCAAGTCTAAGTAGATTCGATCGAGGGTCTGACCTTGGCTCTTGTGAATGGTGATCGCCCACGCAAGTCTGAGCGGGTATTGCTGAAAACTCCCGATGACCCGCTGATCGACCCGGTTTTCTTCACGATTGAAAAAGTACTCGACATTTTCCCAACTATGACGCTCTATCTCATATGACACACCTTTGATTTCAACACAGAGCCTGTTTGGACTGACCTCGTTGATGACGCCTATGCTCCCGTTGACCCACCGCTTGTTTGGATCGTTTCTGAGCATCATGACGTGTGCGCCGACCTTCAATCGAAGCGTGGGATCGGTCGGAAAGGATGAGTCATCAAACTTCCCGGAGACTATTGCCTCAAAGGTATTTTCTGGATCTGGAAGCCGTTCCAAGAACCTCATGTTGATCTCAAAGGCAGCTTGATTTGTGGTGGTGAGAGTGACGTATTCCTCTGGCTGCTCTAGGTCCTTGAATTTCCGTACACGGCTCCTCAGCAATTCTAATACACCGTTGTCGGCACGTCCGTCTCTTATCGCATTAAGGAGAGTTAGGAAGTTCGCCTCGGTCTGCCGATAGACTTTTTGGAGATCAATCATGTGAACCTGGGTCTGGCTAAAGACAGGAGCCCGAAAGAAGTAAGGACCACCATAGCGACCGGCAAAGTAGCCTCTAAGCTCTTGCCCCCTCACAATGGGAGGTAATTGAAAGAGGTCACCTATCAGAATAACCTGGACGCCCCCAAAAGGCGTGTTGGGTTTTCCACGGTTGAGCCGAAGGGCGGTGTCGATCCCATCCATGAGGTCGGCGCGAACCATCGATACTTCATCGATGACAAGAGTGTCTAGTCGGCGGAAGAGACCAGCGTTTCTGCTAGGCCGTAAACTTTGAGGGTCTATTAGACGAGGTGGGAATCTAAAGAACGAATGAATGGTCTGGCCACCGACGCTGATGGCTGCGAGACCGGTTGGAGCCAGCACAACAACGGATTTCTTGGTGGTCGCTCGAAAATAGCGAAGCAGGGTGGACTTCCCGGTGCCAGCTTTCCCGGTAATAAAGAGGCTTTGGTTCTTCTGCTCTATCAGTTCAAGGGCAGCACGAAAATCGTCGTTGATCTCGATGCCCAGAATGTCGGGCGACGCAAGAAGCGAGGGAGCAGGTTTGTGAACCTTCGCGGGCTCGGTCTGGGGCGGGGTCCGGGCAAAGTCAGCGTTGTCGGCGGGGACTTTGGGTCGCACAGCACCTCGTCTACCGGCCCTGCTACCCTCATAATATTCCCATAGCGCACCGAAGAGCCAGATAGCGCCAAAAATGATCAGAATGACCAGAACAGGAGGCATAACACAAGCCCTTCGACAACTGCATGTGAGCTACTGCGCCAACAAGGCATGTATTGGGCCATTCTGCCGCACTCTGTGCCAGAGACTGACTTTTCCCGCGTAAGCGTACCTCACACCTCGGTAAAGGTGCAACCGATCCCTACCAGTTGCAATCTGGCGGCGGTAGCTAACCAAGCTACCTATGCAAGCTGGATTGTATCCGAGCTTCGCCAACCCCAAACGGGATAGCGGCTTGTGCCAGTGGAAGGGAGAAGCCCCTGAGCATCTCCGCTACCTTCGCGCCAGGAGATCCGCCAGGACTGACTCGTCCATGGTGAAGCTCTCCTTCTCCGAGGGGAACTGCTCCCCCTGCACGTCCTTGACGTAACATCCAACGGCCTCCTTGATGGCCCCGGCCAGGTCGGCGTAGCGGCGGCAGTGCTTGGGGACAAAGTCGGTGAACAGGCCCAGCATGTCGTGGACCACTTGGACCTGGCCGTCACAGAACTTCCCGGCCCCAATGCCGATGGTGGGCACCGAGAGGCGCAGGGTGATGACCCGCGCCAGGGGGGCAGGGACGGACTCCAGGACCACTGCGAAGGCACCTGCCTCCTGGAGGGCCAGGGCGTCGTCAAGAAGGGCAGCGGCGGCCTCGCGGGTCTTGCCCTGCACCCGATAGCCTCCAAGCTGGTGGATGGACTGGGGCGTCAGTCCGATGTGCCCCATGACGGGGATGCCGCACTCCACAATGCGACGCACCGTCTCTGCCACGCGCCGTCCCCCCTCTAGCTTCACGGCGCCGGCGCCCCCCTCCTGGATGAAGCGGGCTGCGTTTTGCAGCGCCTGCCTGGCGTCCAGGTGGTAGCTCATGAACGGCATGTCCCCCACCACCAGGGCGCGCTTTGACCCGCGCACCACGGCCTTGGTGTGGTGGAGCATGTCATGCATGGTGACGGGGATGGTGGAGTCGTAGCCCAGCACCACCTGGCCGAGGCTGTCCCCGACGAGAATCAGAGGCACCCCCGCCTCGTCCACCAGCCTGGCGGTGGTGTAGTCGTAGGCGGTGAGCATGGGGATCTTCTCCCCCCGGCGCTTCATCTCCTGGATGTCCCGGATGGTGATGCGCATGGCTGCCCCCCTTTCGGTGCGCTCCCCTGGAGCGGGGTAGCGCCCATGTTGTGCCTGCCTCAAAGGCGCCGCTAGCTCAAGAACTCCCGGTGCAGGTCCAGGGCCCGCAGCAGGGCCAACTCCTCGCCCGTGGGCGGCGGCTCCGCCGCAACCTGCGCTGCCACCCGCAGGGGCCAGCCGCACTGCTGCTGGATGTGCTGGATAGCCTGGGCCTCCTCGCGGCCTGCCTGCGGGTAGTAAGCCGCCAGGGTGAGCTCCCCATCCCGCTTCTCCAGCACCCCCAGGTCGGAGACCAGGGCAGCGACCCGCTCCCCTGGGATGCTGAGGTAGTCCAGGCGCTCCCGGCAGCGTTGCGTCGAGAGGGGCGTCACCACCAGGGCCTCAGAGGCCCCGGCTGCCAGGTCGTTGCCGCCACCCGTGCCGATGAGGAAAGTCCCATCCGCCAGGCGTGTGGTATTGATGTTGCCGCGCCTATCTACCTGCGCAGCACCCAGGACGCCCAGGCAGCGGCTCTCCGGCCCCCTGAGGTAGGAGCCGTAGATGTCAAACACGTCGGCGGTGATCTTGGCCGTCGCCAGGTGATACACGCTGTCCAGGTTGGCGTTGCGGGGGAGGAAATCGAAGGGCCCTACCCCCACGATGAGGGAGACATCGTACCCCTCCTGGCGCAGCCAGTAGAAGGCCATGTGGGCCGCCAGGCCGCCGGTGCCCACGCCGCTGAGGAGCAGGCGGTAGCTGTTGGCCTTGACCCGCTCCCTTATGCGGCGGGCTGCCACCACGGTCATGTACTCGGCGGCGTTGGGGGCGACATCGTTGCGGAAGCGGGCGGTGGCCTCCTCCTCCCATGCCGCAAGGGATGCCTTCTGTCGCAGCCCGTCCAGGCGGGCGCCCAGCTTGGACAGGTAGCCTTCGTGTCCCCCAACGTCCAGCACCCACTGCCGGAGCCAGGCGTCCATGTCCTCGGGCCTGCGGGAGGCGCGGCGCTGCTCCAGGGTGAACTCCCGGTCCTCGGCGTAGGGGTGCACCTCGGGGAGCCAGGCGTGGAAGAGGCTCTGGGGGTGGGCGCCGAAGGGGGTCTCACATACCGCCAGGACCTTGAAGGCGGGGACCTTGACCAGGGGTGAGTGGCTGCGCAGGGCCCCACTGGAGACCACCCGCTCCGCCGTGATGATGACGCCCTCTCGCGCGCCGCGGGCGGCCCAGGCGGCCTCGCCGTCCATGTAGGCGGGGATGCCGTTCCCCTCCCGGTCGGCGAGGACGCAGTGGACGATGGAGACATCGGGGCGCAGGGCCTGCACCAGGCCGACGGCCTGGCCGGAGCCGAAGGGGTCGTGCATCTCCTGGAACGACTGAGGGTTCTCCCGGGCCAGGTCGCTTCCCAGGAGGGAACGGGTGGGGAGGAAGGGGAGGCCCATGGCCCCGGCCATGAACCGCTGGCACATGGTCAGCAGCGACCAGTTCTCTATCTCCAGGCCGGCCTTGAGCGCCCGGCCCACGATGGCGCTTGGCCCTGGCGTGGGGTTCATGTTGCCGAAGTTGGAGGTGATGACCTTTCGCACCAGGCCCGCGTGGACCAGATTCAGGGCGTGCTGCTCCACCAGGGATGCAGCCAGGGTGAACCCCGGATGCGTTCCGTGAAAGGCACGCACCACCTCGCAGGCGGCGGCCTGGGCATCGGCGGCCAGGTGCACCGTCATGCCGGGGCGCAGGTGGCGCCGCACCGCCTCGGCCAGGGGGCAGCGTTTGTCCGGGCCCTCCTCCTCCCTGGGCCTGATGGTGTCCAGGACCTTTTGCAGCGCTTCGTCCATCTCTATCCCCTATGCTGGGGTTCGCCCACTGGCTCACCCTGGGATACCAGGCTTTGCTCCAGTAGCTCTTGGATCTCTGCCGCCGCCCTCTGGTCGAGCCTGCCCTTGGCCCGAGCTATGGGAAGCTCTGCCAGCCCCAGGTGGCAGTAGAGGTGCAGGAAGCTGGGGGCCCGCGCCTCCAGGGCTGCCAGGTGCTTCCGGATGGTGCCCACATCGCCGCGAACAAATGGGCCTGTGAGGGCACCGGGGAGGCCCTGGCGCCCCAGGCCCTCCAGCGTTCCCCGCACCAGGGGCAGCAGCGCCGTCAGGGCCATCTCCTGTCCCCTGCTCCCTCGCTCCCGCTCTTCAAAGGTATCCCACAGGTCTGCCGCCAGCTTCACCACCGTTGCAAGAAAGCCGCAGGCGGTGATAGCGCTGATGTGGTAGAGGACGCGGTCCTCTGCCCTGATGTGGATCGGCCAGCCGCCCAGGGCCGAGGCCAGCCCTTCCAGGGCCTCCCGCAGGGGTGGCTCTGCCTCAATGGCGAAGGCGGTGCCAGGGAGAGCCGACATCCCCTGCTCCGGGCTGCTGAAGGTCTGGAGAGGGTGGATGGAGCCAACAAGGGATCCCGCGGCCCGGGCAGGGGCCAGGGGCTCCAGGGTCTCTGCCCCTGAGCAGTGGACAACGGCCTGGCCCCTGCGCCAGCGCACCGCCGTTGCCACCGTGCGGATCGCATCGTCGGGGGTCGTGATAAAGACGAGATCACAGACCTCCGCCACCTCCTGGGGAGAGCGATAAGCGTGGCACCCGGGCACCTGGGCGGCCAATCGCTCGGCTGAGGCGAATGTCCGGCTGGCGATGGCCTTCACCTGGTAGGCGGTGCGAGCCAGGGCCATCGCCAGGGTGCTCCCTACCGTGCCCGCGCCGATGAACCCGATGGCGGCCTCTTTCAGGTCACGCATGGCGCAGCACTTCCCTGGCGGAAGGTATCCCCCCGAGGCCTTCCGCCTTCAGCACGGCGTTGAGGATGGCCTGAGCGACCACCTGCACCACCGCAGCCCCCAGGCGGTTCATCTCAACGGGTGTTTCGCTGCGGCCCGTGGCCAGCGCAAAGAAAGCATCGCCGTCCCCCATGGCGTGGCACGGACGGACGGCCAGGGCCAGGCCATCGTGGGCGTGGAGGGCCAGCTTGTTGGCCTGCTCCTTGGCCAGGCGTGCACTGGTGGCCACCACTCCGATGGTGGTGCTGGTGGGCAGTGGCGTGCGTGGAGGCGCCAGCCCCTGGGCCAGCAGTTCCAGGGTGCTCAGGAAGCCGTGGTCATCCTCCTGGCGGGGGCCGGCAAGCAGTTGGCCCGTGGCAGGGTCCACGACGTCCCCGAACGCGTTCACTGCAACGATGGCTCCCACGGCCAGCCCGTCTCCAAGCGCGAGGCTTGCAGTACCGATGCCACCCTTCACCGCCCTGGAGAGGCCCAGCGCCTTGCCGACCGTTGCACCGGTCCCTGCACCGATAGAGCCCTCTGGCACTGCCTCTGAAGAGGCAGCCTGGCAGGCTGCATAGCCGGCCTCTGGCCCGGGGCGGACCAGGTGGGTGACTACGCCCAGGTCGAAGAGGATGGCGGCGGGCACGATGGGCACCACCGCTGGGCCTATACGGAAGCCGATGCCCCGCTCCTCCAGGTAGCGCATGGCCCCGCTGGCGGCATCCAGGCCGAAGGCGCTCCCCCCGCTGAGGACGACGGCGTGGGCCTGCTGCACCAGGTTCATGGGACGCAGCAGTTCCGTCTCGCGGGTCCCAGGGGCGGAGCCGCGCACGTCCACGCCGCCGACAGCACCCTCCTCGCACAGGACAACGGTGCAGCCGGTGGCGTGCTCCCGGTCGGTGTAGTGGCCCACCTTGATGCCTGGGACATCGGTAATGGCGTTGTGCATCGCTTCACAGCAAAGCAAAAGTAAACGCCTCCCTGGGAAAGCCCAGGAAGGCGTTCGGTCTGTGCGCAAGAGGTCCACATGCCGTCGTGGTCATGGCGATCCCCGCGGCTCCCTCGTGTCCGAGACAGGCTCACCGCCCCGGTGGGGTAGGTGGCACCTTCATCATAGCATTTGGGCTGAGGGTGTCAAGGTGGTATGCTTGCCTCTACCTGCCCCCAAACCTCGGCCTGCGCTTCTCCAGGAAGGCGCGGCGGCCCTCCCGGTAGTCCTCGGAGTCAAACACGCGAAACGGCAGGTGCTCCGCCTCCGGCGTCAGGCCCGCCAGGGCTGGGTTGGCCAGCACCGTCCGCAGCACCTCCTTGTTGTAACGGTGGGCCAGAGGCCCCAGGGAAGCGACCTCCTGCGCCAGCTTGTAGGTGTACTCCTCCACCTCTTCCAGGGGGAGCACGGCGTTCGCCAGGCCGACGCGCAGCGCCTCCTGGGCATCCAGGAGCCGCGCGGTGAGGAGGATGTGGCTGGTGACCCCTGGCCCTATAAGCTGCACCAGGCGGCGCATCTCCCTGTAGCCGATGGTGATGCCCAGTCGCGCCGCTGGCACCCCGAACCGAGCGTTCTCTGCGGCGACCCGCAGGTCCAGGGTGGCGGCCAGCTCGCACCCGCCGCCCACGCAGTAGCCCCTGACCAGGGCAATCGTAGGCTTGGAAAAGGCTGCCAGCCGTTCCATGGCTCCCTCGGAGGCTGCGGCATAGAGCTTCGCCTTCTCGCTGATGTCGCGGTAGAGGTCGAAGTCCTTGATGTCGGCGCCGGCGGAGAAGGCGTCCTTGCCTGCCCCGGTAAAGACCACCACTCGCACCGAGGGGTCATGCTCCAGGTCCACCGCCAGGCGCTGGAGCTCCAGCCACATGGAGTAGCTGATGGCGTTGCGCTGGCCGGGCCGGTTGAAGGTGACCGTGGCGACGGAGTCCCCTATCTTCAGCAGGATATCCTCTGGCATGGGTCCTCCTCATCCATTCGTGGTTCGGCAGGCTCACCATGAACGGGTGAGGCGCCTGTTCGCCCTGAGCCTGCCGAAGATGACGCCATGAACAGGGGTTGGGTTTGCCGTTCGCCCTGAGCAAGTGGAAGGGGGAACGGCCATATCGTTCAGGGCCCTAGACTTTGTGCAGCACCTCTCTGGCGAACCGCCGCACGTGCCCCAGCACCTGGTCCAGGGTGCGCCCCCTGGGGGCGAAGGCGATGTGGGAGACGCCGACCTGCTGGTATCGGCGGGTGTCTTCCAGCACCTGCTCTGGCGTCCCGGTGAAGGGCGTCCTCTGGCCTTCCGGCGGGGTGTCGGTGATCTCCAGGCTAGCTCTGAGAGAGACCTCTATGTCCTGGGCATCGCGGCCATGCTCGTGGCAGTAGCGGGCCAGCGCCTCGCGGCTCCGGGCAACCTCCTCCGGCGTCTGGCGGACGGTGTGCCAGCCGTCGCCCAGGCGGGCGGCGCGCCGGAGCGCAGGCGGGGTATTGCCGCCGATCCAGATGGGGATGCTCGGCTTCTGCACTGGCTTGGGGTGGAACGCGATCCCCTCCATCTTGTAATATCTTCCCTGGAAGCTGGGGCTCTCCTGTGTCCAGAGGGCGCGCATGACCTGGAGGTACTCGTCGGTGAGGGCTCCCCTGGCTTCGTAGTTGGCTTGAAGGGCCTGGAACTCCTCCCGCATCCACCCCACGCCGGCACCCAGGATGACCCGCCCGTGGGAAAGCATGTCCAGGGTGGTGAGGATCCTGGCGGTGAAGACAGGGTTGCGGTACGGGATGATGAGGGCGCTGACGCCCAGCCGCACCCGCTGGGTCTGGGCGGCGATGTAGGCCAGCACGGTGAGGGGCTCGAGGATGTTGTCCTCGGGGCCCAGGGGGAAGGCGCCGGAGGAGCTGTACGGGTAGCGCGAGCGAAGCTCTCTGGGCAGAATCAGGTGGTCGCTGACCCAGAAGACGTCAAATCCCAGGGCCTCCGTCTCCTGCGCGATGCGTGTGAGGCTTTCTGGCGAGGCAATCGCCCCCATGTTGGGCGCAATGACACCGAAGTGCATGACGGGTTGCGTCTCCCATGCTCTCGGGGGGTGCTCCCTATTATACACGTGCTGTTGCCTGGCCCGGTCGTGTGATGGGAAGGGCAGGTCACGCGCAGCAGCCTGGGTGGTGTCGGCGGGCTGGAGGAGAAAAACTATCGGGCCGGTGCTCTCTCCAGGCGAGAGGCTTCCGGCCCGACAATGCTGATTCCGTTGGTAGCGGGGGTAGGATTCGAACCTACGACCTTCGGGTTATGAGCCCGACGAGCTGCCGCTGCTCCACCCCGCG
>JACQUN010000157.1 GCA_016210285.1 Chloroflexota bacterium | reverse complement strand
TCCCCCATGGCCTACGTGGTGGGGGCGGTTTTCCTGGCCATCACCGGTTACTTCTTCGTCCAGAGCATCAGCACACCCTTTGCTGAAGCAGCCATCCGCGGCTGGCTGATCCCCTCCACCTTCGTCTTCGTGCTGTGGGCGCCCATCCTTACCATGCGCCTCTTCGCGGAGGAGCAGAAAATGGGCACCCTGGAGCTGCTGCTGACCTCGCCCGTCAGGGACTACGAGGTGGTCATCGGAAAGTTCCTGGCGAGCCTCATCATCCTGATGGGGACAGTCTCGCTGACCCTCTACTACGTCCTCCTCCTGTTCTGGTTTGGCGACCCCGATGTGGGCCCTCTGCTGGGCGGCTATCTCGGGATCATCCTCTATGGCGCCGCCAGCCTCTCGGTGGGCCTGCTGGCCTCCTCGCTGGCCAGCAACCAGATTGTCGCCGCCATGCTGGCTATGGGCGTGCTTCTGCTCCTGACCCTGGCGGACCTGGTCTACTCTATCGTCAGCGGCGTGGGGGCGCGGGTCGTGGAGCAGTTGTCCCTGACGGGTCTCTTCAGCGACTTCGCCCGGGGCATCGTGGACACCAACAACGTCATCTACTACGTGAGCATGACCGTGCTGTTCCTCTTCCTGGCCGTTAGAAACCTGGAATCCCGCAGGTGGAGGTAGGATGGCTCGTCCCACCGCACCCAGGGAATCGCCCGAGGCCGGGCCCACCTTCTGGCAGCGCCTCCAGTCTTTTGTGGCGAGCCTTGCTGTCCTGCTCTCCGTCATCGGGGCTGCGGCCGTGGTGGGTGGGGCAGCCATCTACATCTGGGTCCAGGACCTTCGCAGCTTCGCCCTGGGCGTCTTGGGAGTAGGCGGGGTCCTGCTGCTCCTGGCGCTTCTCGCCTCCTTTGTGCGTGTTCGGGCTGCCGTAGCAGGGCGACGCGGCAGGTATGCCGTCAATGCCATCCTCATGATCGTTATCTTCATCGCCATCGCTGTCCTGGTGAACTTCATCAGCTTCCGCTCCAACGCTCGGATGGATACCACCGCCACCAAGCAGTTCACCCTGGCGGCACAGACCGTGAAGGTGCTCCAGGAGCTCAAGGAGCCGGTCCGGGTCACCGAGTTCTTTGTGCCAACCCAGAGCGACCAGGGAATCCTGAAGCAACGGGCGGAGGACCTCCTGTACGAGTTCCGCAAGCGCTCCGGCAACAAGCTGAGCTACCGAGCCGTGGACCCCGAGGCTGACCCCTCGGTGGCACGCCAGTACAACGTGACGCAGTACCCCGTCATTGTCTTTGAGGCTGCTGAGACAGGGAAACGTTTTGTTCTGTCCCTGCCGCCAGTCACCGAGCAGGACCTCACCAGCGCCCTCCTCATCGTGACGGGAGCAAAGCAGAAACTGGTGTACTTCCTCACCGGCCACAATGAGAAGGACCCCAGCAGCATTGAGGAGGGAGGCCAGGGCTTTGGGTTTGCTGCCCGGGCCATTCTGGGGGAGAACTACCGCATTGCCCCGCTCAACTTGAGCCAGGCCGGGAAGATCCCGGGGGACGCTGCGGTGCTGGTCATCGCGGGGCCTACCAGGGACCTGCTGACCGATGAGAAGGAGCAGCTCGGCTCCTGGCTCAAGAGCGGGGGCCGAGCCCTCTTCCTGCTGGACCCAAACGTGCCCAGCAGCTACCATGACCTCCTGGCCGAGTGGGGAATACTCGTGGGAGGGGGGACGGTGGTGGATGTGCAGAGCTCCGTGACCGGCGACCCCCGGACCCCTGTGCTGCAGCGCGGTCAGTACACCAACGCCACCGATATCACCACGCACCTGGACGTCACCTTCCTCCCCCAGGCAACAGCGGTGAAGATAGGCCCCGAGCCCAAGCGCCGGCCCCCCTGGATCCAGTACCTTCCCCTGGCCCTCACCTCGGGTCGGAGCTGGGTCACCACGGATCCCGACCGCAACACCTTTGACCCGAAGAACGACGAGCAGGGTCCAGCCACGGTCGCTCTGGCCGTCAAGGCCCTTTCCACGCTGGGGGAGGAGCCAAAGCCCCCCACGAACCCTGGAGAGACGCCCAGGGCTACCAGCATCGTGGTCATCGGGGACTCCGACTTCGCCATCAACAAGTACTTCTACGCCTACACCAACAGCGACCTGCTGTTGAACGCAGTGAACTGGCTGGCGGAGGACTATACCCTCATCTCCATCCGCTCCAAGCCCTTCGCCTTCCGGGAGCTGGTGATGACCCGCCAGGAGTTCGACTTCATTCGTTACTCGAGCTGGTTCTTGCTTCCCGCCGCCGTGGCCCTCCTGGGCATCATCACCTGGTGGCGGAGGCAGTAGGGAGGCGGGGTGTCTGGTGAGCGCGACCCCGCAAGTCTCTCTCCCAGGTTGCAGTGGGGAGCAGGAAGCCCCAAGAACACACGTGAGCCGATAGCGAAGCTATGAGCATACGGACAACCGTTGTACTTCTGACCGCCCTGGTGCTGGTGGCGGGCTACCTCTTTTTCTATGAAGGGAGCCCTGCAGAAAAGGCCCCAGATGCCCCCTGGTTCTACAGCGCCTCCATGGAGGACATCACCCAGGTCCGCGTGCGGCACGGGGAGGCGGAGGTCGCCTTCTCCGACTCCCTAAGCGGCTGGCATTTTGACGACCCCAAGGGAGTGCCTGTGGACCTTGCCCGCTGGGGGGGCATCACCCTTCTGCTGAGCGGGCCGCAGTCTCGGCGCCTCCTTGCCCCGCAGGTGGACAGCCCCGCAACCTACGGGCTGGACAAGCCCAGCCTCATTGATGTCACCCTGACAGGCCAGCGGAAGATTGAGATTGCCCTGGGAAGCAAGACGCCGGACGGTGTCTCCCACTACGCCCAGCAGACGGGCGACCCCCGGCTGTTTCTGGTGGACTCCGCCTGGGGCGATGTGATCACCCGCCTGGTCACCAACCGGCCTTATCCAGCCTGGTACTACAAGCTGCGCCCCGGCCAGGTGGTCTTCTTGCAGGTTACCGCTGGCGGTGCTACGGCCTCCTTCACCCAGGATGAGGAGGGGTGGCGCGCCGCCACCGAGGCCCGGACCCCTGTGGATCCCACGCGCTGGGCGAAGGCTGAACCCCTCCTGGCGGGCCCACCGTCCTTCCGAGTCCTCCAGGAGAAGTTCGACGACCCTGCCAGCTACGGCCTGGAGAAGCCAGCCGCCACCATCGCGGTGGAGTACCGGCCGCCAGCGACCCTGGCCGACGAGCTGAGGCGGGGCTTTGTCCTGAACATCGGGAACAAGACCCCCGATGGCGCCGGCTACTACGCCCAGGCCAGGGAGCAGCCGTACCTCCTTTTCGTGGATGCGTCCTGGTTCGAGGCGATGGCAGGTCTTGCCAAGGACCCGCCCCTGGCACCCTCCCCATCGAGCTAGCCATGCCCATCCGTCTCCCTCGTCAGGGTTCCCGCCGAGGCGAGCCGGCGCACATCCCCATGACGGGCCGTGTCGGCGGGGTGAGAGTTTACGGAGGTCGTGGGCTGTCACGCCTTGCCAACCCCTCGGCGCTGCCGTATACTTCCCCTTTGCGACGCAACCCCTGAGTCCCCCGACCGGGAAGGCCGGAGTCGAAAGGCCATGTACGCCGAGATCGTGTCAGTGGGCACCGAGCTCCTCATGGGAGAGATTGTGGACACCAACGCCGCCTACCTGGCGGCGCGCCTGCCCGCCCTCGGCCTGGAGATGCGCTGGGTCAGCCAGGTGGGCGACGATCTGGACCACATGGTGGAGATCCTGCGGCGCGCCCTGGGGAGGTCGGATGTCATTCTCACCACCGGCGGTCTGGGTCCCACCCAGGACGACCTGACCCGCGAGGCCATCGCCCAGTCCCTGGGGGAGGAGCCCCTTGTGGACCCGGAGCTCCTGGAGCAGCTCACGGCGTATTTCCGGGACCGCTCCATGCCCATGCCCTCCTCCAACACCAAGCAGGCCACCCTCATCCCTTCTGCGCGGAGTCTCCCCAATCCCAGGGGCACGGCCCCTGGCTGGTGGGTGGAGAAGGGCGGACGCATCATCATCGCCATGCCCGGTGTACCGCCCGAGATGGAGCGCATGTGGGAGAAGGAGGCCGTACCCCGGCTCAAGGAGCGGGTCAGGGGCACCGTGATCCTCACCAGGGCCATCAAGACCTTTGGCCTTTCGGAGGCTGCGGTGGGTGAGGCCCTCCACTCCCTCTTTGGACAGGGGAATCCCTACCTGGGCATCTACGCCAAGTCTGACGGCATCCACCTGCGCATCATCGCCAGGGCAGCCCGGGAGGCGGATGCCCAGGCCCTCATTGCGCCGGTGGAGGCGGAGATCCAGGCAAAGATGGGCCCCGCCATCTGGGGTGTGGACGACGAGACGCCAGAGGAACGCCTGGGAAGCCTGCTTCGGGAACGGAGCCTGACCCTGGCGACCATGGAGTCCTGCACCGGGGGGCTCCTGGCCAGCACCATCACCGACGTTCCCGGGAGCTCTGAGTACTTTCTGGGCGGGTTTGTTACCTATTCCAATGCCTCCAAGATCGCCCACGGCGTAGACCCCCGGCTTGTCGAGGAGCACGGGGCCGTGAGCCCGCAGGTGGCGGAGGCCATGGCCCAGGCCGCCCGCCAGCGGCTGGAGACGGACCTGGGCGTCTCCGTTACCGGGGTGGCGGGACCCGCGGACCAGGAGGGCAAGCCACCGGGCACCGTCCACATCGGCCTGGCGTGGGAGGGGCAGGCGAAGGCGGTCAGCGGCCGCTACCCGCCCCGGCGCGAGATGGTGAAGCGGCGGGCCGTCACCCACGCCCTCCTGGAGCTCTGCCGCCTGGTGGCCCAGCGGTACCGAGGCTAGCCCTCTGGCCTGCTGCCAGGGGGTGAGCCATCCCCTCCCTCTGTTTGGAGCCATTCCCACTATGCCGAGCAAGGAGGACAAGCTGTGAAGGTAGGCATCATCAACGTGACCGGCTACGCCGGGTGTGAGCTGGGCCGCATCCTGGCCCACCACCCTCACTCCCAGCTCGTGGGAGTCACAGGCCGCAGCGAGGCAGGCAAGAAGCTGGGGGAGGTCTTCCCCCATCTGGCATCCCTGGGCCTGACGGTGGAGAAGGAGCTTTCCGCCAGTGTGGACGTGGTTTTCTCGGCCCTGCCCCACAGGGCCAGCGCCGAGGCGTGCGCCCCCCTCCTCAAGGCGGGGGTGCGGGTCGTGGACATCAGCGCTGACTTCCGCCTCAAGAACGTGGCGGAGTTCGAGCAGTGGTACGCGGTGCAGCACCCATGCCCGGAGTACCTGGAAGAGGCGGTGTATGGCCTTACCGAGCTTTACAAGAAGGAGATGGCCACGGCCCGCCTGGTGGCGAACCCAGGGTGCTATCCCACCAGCGCCATCCTGGCGCTGGCCCCTGTGGTGAAGGCGGGGCTCATCGAGCCAGACATCATCGTGGACAGCAAGTCAGGGGTCTCCGGCGCGGGCAGGGGCCTGGGCCTGGGCACCCACTTCTCGGAGGTCAACGAGAGCGTGTCGGCCTACTCAGTCCAGGGGCATCGCCACCTGCCCGAGATTACCCAGGAGCTGCGGCGGCTGGACCCATCTCAGGAGCCCAGGGTCACCTTCCTGCCTCACCTCATCCCCATGACCCGTGGCATCCTCAGCGCCTGCTACGCCCCCTTGAAGGACGGTGCCCTTGCCGCAGGGAACGAGGGCATTGCCGAGCTGCGCGGCCTCTATCGGGACTTCTACAAGGCGGAGCCCTTCGTCACGGTGGTGGATGCGCCCCCAGCCACCAAGCATACCCTGGGGAACAACTGCTGCATCATCCACCCTACCGTGGACGCGCGCACCAACCGCCTGGTGGTGATAAGCTGCCTGGACAACCTGGTCAAGGGGGCGGCCGGGCAGGCCATCCAGAACATGAACGTGATGTTCGGCCTGCCGGAGACGGAGGGACTGGAAGCCCTGGCGCTCTACCCGTAGCCAGGCTATACTGAAGCCGCTGCTTGGGACCCAGCCCAGCCCCCATCGTCTAGAGGCCCAGGACACGGGCCCTTCAAGCCCGCGACAGGGGTTCGAATCCCCTTGGGGGCACCAGCGTGTTGTTTTGCGAACGCGCGCACCAGGGCGTCGCGAGAAGCTACTGCGATGTGTTCCCAGGTGGCCTCGGCGCTCTGCCATGCTCACCGATGTCCTGGCGACTTGCCTCAACCCCGTGGGCAACGGGTTCAGGCAAGGGTAGAGGGAATACCGGCTGAAAGGAGTGCCTCATGCCTCAGAAGAAGACCACCCGGTTGAAGGAGCTGTTCAACGGGCCCAGGATCTTTGTCTTTGCGGGAGGCTCCAGCCCTCTGGAGGCCAAGATAGCCGAATCCATTGGCTTTGAGGCCTTCTATATGTCCGGCGGCAACACCTCCATGGCTGTCGTTGGCTGGCCGGACGTCGGTGTCACGAGCATGCGGGAGCTCGTGGACAATGCCTACCGCATCGCCAGCTCTGTGAACATCCCGGTCTACTCCGATGCCGATACAGGCTACGGCAACGCCATCGCAGTGTACCGAACGGTCCAGGAGTTCATCCGCGCCGGCGTGGCGGGCGTTCACCTGGAGGACCAGGAGTTCCCCAAGCGCTCCGGCTCCATGGCGGGCCGCCGTGTCATCTCCCTCGAGGAGGCGGCGGGGAAGCTCCGGGCGGCGGTGGACGCCAAGATGGAGCTGGACCCTGATTTTCAGATCGTGGCCCGCTGCGATGCCCGTGGCGCCGAGGGCGGCAGCGTGGAGGAGGTCATCAAGCGTCTCCAGGCATATAAGAAGGCCGGGGCAGACGTCGTCTACTTTGAGCAGCCGTCCTCGTTGGACGAGGTTCGGGCTGTCCGAAAGGCAGTGGCGGGGCCGCTCCTCTGCAACATGCGGACGGAGCTTGTTGGCGGGCCGCTGCCCCCCGCAGAGGAGTGGCAGAAGCTGGGGCTGGCCGCCGTCTGGCTGGGTGGCAAGTACTCCCTGGCGCCCCGCCAGGCCATCTGGGAGTTCTTCAACGACTTGAAGGAGCGGGGGGTGCAGGCGTACAACGACCTGTACGACCGCGCCCACAAGAGCAAGTGGGGATGTGTGGACGATGCCCCCGTCTTCAGCATCCGCCGCATCCGGGAGATGGAGGAGAAGTACCTTCCCAAGGACCTGCAGCGGGACTACACCCGCACCATCGGCCGCCGGGAGTAGGGGTGCGCGAGGCGGCAAAGCAGGTCGGGCCGCCTCTGGCAGGTATTCCAGCTGCGACTCGATGAAGGGGAGCCGGCGGAGCTGCTCGCAGACAGGGGGCCAATGGCCGCGACGGTGCATGTGGATGGGAAGCGCCTGCCTTTCCAGAAGGGCCAGAACCTCCTGGAGGTGGTTCGGGCAGCAGGGGTAGAGTTGCCTGCCCTTTGCTATGAGCCCCGGCTGGCTCCCTATGGGGCCTGCCGCCTGTGTATGGTCCAAGTGGAGGGCAACCCCAATCCGGTGGCCGCCTGCACGACGGCGGTGCAACCCGGGATGCGTATCGCCACCGATACCCGGGTTCTGGTGGAGTACCGGCGCGTCGTCCTGGGGCTCCTGCTTTCCGAGTTGCCTCCTGCCAGGGAGTGCCCCCGGTGCTCCCTGCTGGGTCGTTGCCCGCTCCACGGCGCAGCGGCCCACTTTGGGGCGCAGGTCGACCGCTTTCCCAGGCTGACCCCGCGGCTGCCCAGCCAGGACCTCAACCCCTTCATCCAGCGGGACTACCAGTGGTGTATCGCCTGCTACCGCTGCACCCGAATATGTGGGGAGTGGGAGATGGCCCGTGCCATCGCCCCAGCCGGGCGTGGACAGGGAACCTGCATCGCCAGCTTCCCGAACGACCGCCTGCTCCAAAGCCCGTGCACCTTCTGCGGCCAGTGTATTGCCACCTGTCCTACGGGGGCCTTGATGGACCGCAAGGTGGTGCAGCAGATCGGCATGGGGAGGATTACCCGGGTCCCCACCATCTGCCCCTACTGCGGCACCGGCTGCGGCGTCCAGCTTATGGTTCAGGATGGCCGCCTGGTGGGCGTTGAGCCTGACTTCAGCAACCCCGTGAGCCAGGGCTCCCTCTGCGTCAAGGGCCAGTTTGCCTCCTGGGAGTTTGTCAGGAGCAGTGACCGGCTGACCACGCCCCTCATCCGTCGCAATGGGTCTTTCCAGCAGGCCACCTGGGAGGAGGCCTACAGCCTCATTGCCACCCGACTGCTGGAGATAAGCGCCACGTATGGCCCCGACGCCATCGCCTTCTGGAGCTCGGCCCGGGCCACCAACGAGGCTAACTACGTGATGCAGAAACTCGCCCGTGCGGTGGTGGGCACCAACAACATTGATAACTGCGCCCGTACCTGACATGCTCCAACAGTCGCCGGTCTGGCGGTTATGGTGGGGCGTGGGGCCATGAGCAACTCCATCCAGGAGATGGAGGGGGCCGACTTCATCCTGGTTGTGGGCAGGTACACCACCGAGACCCACCCTGTCATTGCCCTGCGCATCAAGAAGGCCGTGCGGCAGGGCGCACGCCTTGTTGTGATAGACCCTCGAGGGATCGAGCTAGCTCGTCTTGCCCACCGGTGGCTCAGACTCCGCATAGGCACCGACATCGCCCTCTTCAACGCCATGGCCCATGTCATCATCCAGGAGGGCTTGCAGAACGGCCTCTTCATACAGCAGCGAACCGATGGCTTTGAGGCCCTTAGAGGGCATCTGGGGCGTTACACCCCGGAGTACGCCGCCGAGGTGACGGGGGTTCCCGCTGACGAGATTGTCCAGGCCGCCAGGGGGTACGCCACGGCGTCCAGGGCCGCCATCGTGTACACGCTGGGCGTCACGGAGCACTCCTGCGGCACCCACAACGTCCAGGCCCTGGCCAACCTGGCCCTCCTGTGTGGCAACTTCGGCAAGCCCAACGCGGGGGTGAACCCTCTGCGGGGCCAGAACAACGTGCAGGGCGCCGGGGACATGGGATGCGTCCCCACGGACCTGCCAGGGTACCAGAAGGTGGACAACCCGGGCGTGCGCCGCTGGTTCGAGGCTGCGTGGGGGAGGCCGCTGCCAGCCAGGCCGGGCATCACCAAGATTGCCGCCCTGGACCAGGCCCTCAAGGGGCGCCTCAAGGCGGTGTACATCATGGGCGAGAACACGGTGGTCTCCGACGCCCATGCCTCCCGCACCCAGGCCGCCCTGGAGCACCTGGATTTCCTGGTCGTTCAGGACCTGTTCATGACGGAGACCGCCCGCCTGGCCCACGTGGTGCTTCCCGCAGCCTCATACGCTGAGGTGGACGGCACCTTTACCAACACAGAGCGCCGTGTCCAGCGCGTGCGCAAGGCGGTGGACCCGCCGGGAGAGGCGAAGCCGGACTGGCTCATCCTGTGCGACCTTGCCACCCGTATGGGATACCCGATGACCTACTCCCACCCATCGGAGATATGGGACGAGGTAGCCCGCATGGCTCCGCTCCTGGGCGGCATCTCCTACCACCGGCTGGAGCAGGAGGGGGGGCTCCAGTGGCCCTGCCCGACACTGGACCACCCCGGCACTCCGTATCTGCACAGAGATGGCCTGGCGTCCGGCAAGGGGTATTTCGCCCTGGTGGAGCACGTGCCTCCTGTGGAGACTCCTGACGCCGACTATCCCCTCTACCTTACCACGGGCAGGCGCCGGTCTACCTATCACACCGGGACCATGACAGGGCGAGCCTTCGGCTTCCGCCTGCTGGTGCCCCACGAGTGGGTGGAGGTGAATCCCCAGGATGCCGCTATCCTGGGCCTGCGGGATGAAGAGGAGGTGGAGGTGGTGTCTCGGCGGGGCCGGGTCAGGGCCAAGGTGAGGGTCACTCACCGGTCTCCTGGAGGGGTGGTCTTCATGACCTTCCACTTCCCGGAGACAACCCGCACCAATCTGCTCACCAGCGACGCCTATGACTTCATCACGGAGACGCCTGAGTTCAAGGTGTGCGCCGTTCGGCTGGAGAAGCTGGGGCCGAGCAGCACACCATAGCGGCGTCGTTCGCAGCTCTTCTAACAGAAAGCTGCCCTGGCGCAGGGCACCGCTCCCCTTGCCAGGGCAGTCTCGTGGCGGCCTCTTGACGTCCGGGTGCGGACCTGGGCCAGCCTGGGCTACTTGTCAAGCCAGACGTACTCGATGGCGAAGGCTCCCCAGCCGTGGATCCAGTAGTAGAGGTCGTGGGTGACCCAGTTCTGCATGTAGGGTCGTGTCAACTCCGAGTAGTAGAAGTTGGCGCCGTTGAGAACCCACACCTGGTCCCACATGCGGTCGGAGATCTGCCTGGCAATGGCCTTGCGCTTCTGAACATCGAACTCCACCCGCTGGCCCTCCACCAGCGGGTCCAGCACCGGGTCGTTGATGCCGGAGAAGTTCTCTACCCCCTTGGAGTGCACCTTCCAGGCGAACTGGTCCAGGTCAGTGCCGATGCCGCCGCTGGAGGTCATGACCCCCTCCCACTCTCCACTTCGCATGAGCCTCTGGAGGACCGTGGTCTCCCACCGTTTGATGTTCGCCTTGACCCCGATCTCCTTCCAGTACCCCTGCATGGACTCAAGCTGTGCCAGGTCCGCCGGCAGGGGGGCGCCACCCTGGCCACCCCCGTTCAGGTCGAAGGTCAGGGGGTTCTTCTCGTCGTACCCCGCCTCCTTCAGCAGCTCCCTGGCCTTGGCGGGGTTGTACTTGTCCCATTGCCCCAACTGCCCACAGGCAGGGGGGTAGTTGTAGCCCATCCACCACGTGGGGAGGACCCCAGGTGAGCAGTAGCCTTCCCCGTACGACCGATTGACGATGGCCGGCCGGTCCAGGGCCAGGGAGAGGGCGCGGCGCACCCGCACGTCGTCGAAGGGCGGCTTCCGCAACTGGAACATGTAGACACGGGAGCAGCCGGTGTTGCACTCTGAGACGGCCAGGTTGACGGTCTTCCCCACCGTCTCCGTCCTCAGAAGGTCTTGCACCGGGTCCCAGGAGGTCTGATATATGGTATCCAGCTTCTGGGTGCGGAAGGATGCGAGCTGGGTGGCTACGTCCGGCATAAAGGTGATCTCAATGCGGTCCAGGTAGGGGAGCTGCTGCCCGAACTCATCCTTCTTCCAGTAGTTGGGATTCCGCTTGAAGTACAGGCGGTTCTGCGGCACCCACTCCTCAAAGAGCATGAACCCGGAGCCCAGCGGCGGCGCAGCTTTCAGCCCTCCCTCTTTCTCAAACCCCTCCTTGGAGAAGACGTAGAAGGCGGGGATGGCGATGGCGTTGATAAACCCCGCATGGGGGACTTTGAGGTTGATGACCAGGGTCTGCTTGTCCGGCGCCTCGATACTCTGCACCGACTGGAAGATGCCCCACTGCTGAAAGGCCTTGGGGTCCAGGTACTTGTCGTAGGCCCACTTGATGTCCTCCGCAGTGAGAGGCCTTCCATTGAGGGGCGGCACGCTCTGCCAGTGGGCCTCCGGGCGGACCTTGAAGGTGTACTGGGTTGGGCTGGTCTGCTTCCAGCTCTCGCACACATCGCACTCCGGGACGAGCTCCTTGAGGTTGTTCTTGCCCTTGAAGGCGTTGGAGAGACGCATGTCGGCGCGGATCAGGATGTTGTACACCATGTTGCCCCAGACGTAGGTGCCCGTGTTGCCGGTGTAGGGGTCCCAGTTGCTGGGGTCAAAGTTCAGGGGCACGCGCAGGGTGCCGCCGTACTTGGGCTTGGCCTGAGAGGGCCGGGGCAACCTGCTCCAGTTGTACTTGAAGATGAGGGGGTGCGCCTCGGCCAGCCCGGGCGGGATGAGCTCCTCGGCGGTCTTGAACCCGGTGGCCTGGGCGGGGGCTGGGGTGGGAGCCGTGGCCGTCACCTTGGCCGCCTCCTTGGCAGGCTGAGTAGCGGCAGGCTTGGGTGTGGCTGGCGCCGGCTTGGCTGCCTGGCGGGCGCACGCGCCCAGGGCAAGCACCAGGGCAAGCAGGGCTATCAGGACTCCGATGGTGAAGGTTTTCGTGCGCAACATGCCATCCTCCTGGCGTTATTCGCTGCCACGACATCGGGAGCAGCCTGGCTAGGGCGGGATGATGCTAGCATGGGCCCCAGAACTTGTCAAGGCGTGTGTGGTGCTCTTCCGCACGGGCTTGAGCTGCCTGCCCTGGCTCTTGACGAGGACTCTTTCGGTGTCACCCTGAGCAAAGCGAAGGGTCTGGGGTGGGGGAAGAAACCCCACCCCACCAGATTCTTCGTCGCTCCGCTCCTCAGAATGACAAGTGCGACACTGCCAGCAGAACCGAAAGACCCTGAGC
>JACQUN010000164.1 GCA_016210285.1 Chloroflexota bacterium | reverse complement strand
TCAAGGCACCTCAACCCCGCCAATCCCTGCTGCTGACCCACAGGTATTGTCGGCCCCGAGGTTCCGCAGGCTCACCACCAGCGCGTAGGTCGGCGCGGGTCAGGAGCTAGTCGCCCTCTACCCTCTCGGC
Source organism: Chloroflexota bacterium (assembly GCA_016210285.1). Next base: position 2,899 of record JACQUN010000164.1, on the reverse strand, counting down.
AGGCCCAGGCCGCGGGTGGCGATGATGTTGCGCTGAATCTCCGATGCGCCGCCGCCGATGGTGCGCCCCCAGCTCGTCAGGTAGAGGGTCTGGACCCGTCCGTTGAGGGCGGCGTGGCGGTCTCCCTTGCTGACCTGGGCGTACAGGCCCAGGATCTGCAGCCCTGCGCTGCCAACGCGCTGCAGCAGCTCCGACCCGAAGACCTTGCTGATGGATGCCTCCTTGTTGGGAACCTGCCCCTGCCCCTGCATCCAGGCCACGCGGTAGGCCAGCATCCGGCTCACCTCGGTCTCGATGGACAGCTCCGCCAGGGTGTTGCGCACCTGGGCGCGGGACGCCAGCCTCTCCCCATCGGGACGGGCGCTCCTGCAGTAGTCGGCCACCTCCTCCAGGGTGCGGCGGGACCAGGCGGAGTAGTTCACCCCGGAGCGTTCAAAGTCCAGCAGGGTTGCGCCCACGTACCACCCCCGGTTCTTCTCGCCCACCAGGTAGCGCTTGGGCGTCCGAACGTTGTCGAAGAAGACCTGGTTGAAGGAGTGGAACCCGCCCATGTTGGGGATGGGCCGTATGGTGATGCCCGGGGACTTCATATCGAGCAGCAGGAAGCTGATGCCCCGGTGTTTGGGGGCATCAGGGTCGGTTCGGGTCAGCAGGAACATCCACTGGGAGCGGTGGGCTCCGCTGGTCCAGATCTTGGAGCCGTTGATGACGAAGTCATCGCCGTCCTCTACGGCCCGGGTCTGGAGGGAGGCCAGGTCTGAGCCGGAGCCGGGCTCCGAGTACCCCTGGCACCACCAGACCTCGCTGCGAGCGATGGGGGGAAGGAACTCGCGGCGCAGCTCCTCGCTGCCGTGGATCATGAGGGTCGGCGCCAGCATGCCGATGCCCTGGCTGTTCAGGCCTGGGGTCCGGTGGTAGGCGGCCTGCTCGGCGAAGAGCAGTTGCATCATGTGGGAAGCCGCCTGGCCGCCGTACTCCCTGGGCCAGGCCATGGTGAGCCAGCCCTTCTGGGCTAGCTTCTTACGTATCTCCTTGCTGGCCTGCCACAGGTCGTCAGAGTTGAAGACCTCCTCCTCGGTGTAGTCCCACCTCGCAGGCAACTCCCGGCTCAGGAACTGGCTGACCTCGTTGCGAAAACGCTCTTGCTCAGGGGTAAACCGTAGGTCCATCCTGCACCTCCCACGGGCGAGCATGCTGCTCACCGCTGTGGCGTTACGCCTATCGTGTCGCTATTCTACCTCTTCCCTGAGTCGCAAAGCTAGCCCCTGCTGAGGTTCCATGTGGATGGTGAAAAAAGGGGCCAGCGGCGGCATCCCCTGTGATGCCGCCGCTGGCCCTTGACCTCTGTGCTCTACGGGGCCATGTGGGACTGCTGGCTGCCGCCCGGGACGTAGTTGCCAATGGACTTCTGGTACTTCTCCATGTCCTCAGGGGGCAGGTACTTCTCCTCCCACTCCCGGACCTGGGGGAAGCCAACGACGTCGAAGCGGTGCGGGGGCGCGCCGAACTTCCAGGGGAACTTCTCTTCCCAGCGCATCCAGTCCCGCAGGGCCAGGATGTCCCGCTGCTTGAAGTCGTGCAGGAACTCCCAGAGGAGTCGCCAGGTGGGGCCGCCGGCGCCGAGCCGGGCCAGGCCGGGGTGGAAGGCGCAGGAGATGCCCATCTTCTCCATCTGAGCGTGGGTGGGCTGCTCCTCCAGGGGGATAGCGCCCAGGGTGAACATGATAGGTGGGCCTACCTGCTCGATGGCGACCTTCACCTCCTCCAGGGACTGGAGGGCCTCCAGGTAGGCAACGTCGGCCCCAGCCTTGCGGTAGGCCTTGGCCCTGGTGATGGCCTCCTCGAAGGAGCCGCCCACAGCGCCGCGGCTATCGGTGCGGGCGATGATGATGAAGTCCGGGTCCAGCTCGTTGCGGGCGTCCACCGCGGCCCGGTACTTCCCCGCGGCCTCCTCGATGGGCAGGACCTGCTTGCCCACCACGAAGCCGCACCGCTTGGGGGACACCTGGTCCTCGATGTGGATGCCGGCCACACCCGCGCGGATGAACTCCTGGACCGTGCGCCGCACGTTGATGGCGTTGCCGTAGCCGGTATCCGAGTCCGATACCAGAGGGATGCTGATGGCGCTGGCGATGTAGCCGGCGTTCATCACGATCTCGGTCATGGTGGTGAGGCCGGCGTCCGGCAGGCCGCAGAGATACGAGGCGGTGCCCGACCCGGACATGTAGCACCCCTCGAAGCCAGTCTGCTCCACCAGCTTGCCTTCCAGGGCGTTGGCCGTCCCCGCCAGGACGAAGATCTTGGGGCCCTTGAACAGCTCCCGCAGTCGCGTCGTTTTCCGCATCAAACACACCTCCGCGTATTGTTCGGCCTGCTTGGCTCAGGTTCCGAAGTGGCCATGCCATGTCTGGCAGCGGCTCGAATGCTACACGGGTGGGCTAGCCCCGTCAAGAGGCCTTCGGGGGCCCTTTCTGGCCTACGAGTCAGGACGCTGCTCCTGGAGCAGGCCGAGGGCGCGCCCCAAGAGTGTGGCACGCCCCGGGGACGCCTTCCTGGTGAGCACGCCGGAGAGGTTGGCCGTGGTCACCTGGGCCACCTCATCGAGAGAAGTCCCCTTGAGCTGGGCCAGCTTCCCTGCGACCTCCCTCACATGCCGCGGCTCAGTCCAGTTCTCCCGCTTCCCCTTGAAGGGCTGGGGGAAGCTGTCCGTCTCCAGGACGAACGCCTCAAGCGGCAGCTTCCGAGCCAGGTCTTGAAGTTGCGGGAGGCGCATGAGGGGACGCGCCAGGGAAATCAAGAACCCCAGGTCCAGGCACTCCCTTGCCGTCCGCTCATCGCCCTGGAAGTAGTGCATGGCGCCCCCGACCTCCCACCCCCGTTCCTCCCGCAGGACCCGGAG
>JACQUN010000162.1 GCA_016210285.1 Chloroflexota bacterium | reverse complement strand
GCTAGTGTGGTGATTCTTATATTCCGTTCGCCCTGAGCCTTGTCGAAGGGCTCCCAGCGCGCACGGGAGTGGTTCGACAGGCTCACCACGAACGGGAAGTGGACGGCCGCATCTGATCTCTAACGAAGCGTTGGAATCACCACACTAGCGCCACCCCCCCGATACCCCAGGGCCCCACACCCCTGGACTCCGAGGCCGAGGTCAGCGGCTGGGCGCACTCCGCTGGGCGGCCTCCTGCCCCTCCTGGGCAGCCGCCTCAATGGGACGCTCCCGAAAGTAGAGCCCCCAGCGCTGCATCAACTCCTGCACCTGGGGGTCGCCCAGCCGCGCCAGCTCCTTGAAGAATCCTGCCAGGGCATGGGCGTGCCGGTGCCCTGGGGAACAGACCCAGGAGGCCTGGCTGGGGACTACGTAGAGGAGACCGTTCTGGTGCATGCACTGCACCTCAATGCGGTCTCCCTCGCTGCCTTGCTTGACCGTGATACCGTTGGGCACCTTACCCTCCCCTGGCGAAGATTTCCGCTCTCACCCTTTGATGACGCCTAAGGGCCGCATGCGGGCCGCCTTGATGGAGAGGCCCGCCTGTTGGCAGACCTCTACCACGTCCGCCACATCCTTGTAGGCGATGGAGGCCTCCTCCGCCAGCGAGGCCCAGCCCCGCGCCCGGACGATGATGCCCCGCTGGGCCAGCTCCCGCTGGATGTCCTGCCCCTTCATCAGGCGCTTGGCGGCGGACCGGCTTTCGGTCCGGCCTGCGCCGTGGCAGGTGGTGCCGAAGGTCTCCTCCATGGCCCTGGGCCCGGCGACGCAGAGGAAGGAGTACCGGCCCATGTCCCCAGGGATGAGCACGGGCTGCCCGATCTCCCGGTAGCGCGCCGGCAGCTCGGGGTGGCCGGCAGGGAAGGCCCGGGTGGCTCCCTTGCGGTGGACGCAGACCCTGGCCTTCCGCCCATCCACCGTGTGCTCCTCCACCTTGGCGATGTTGTGGGCCACGTCATAGACCTGCCCCATGCCCAGGGCCTGCCAGGGCTTTCCCAGCACCCGGGAAAACGCCTCCCGCGTCCAGTGAGCAATGCACTGGCGATTAGCCCAGGCGAAGTTGGCAGCGCATCGCATGGCGGACAGGTAGTCCCGCCCCTCCGGGGAGTCCAGAGGCACGCAGGCGAGCTGCCGGTCCGGAAGCTGAATGCCGTACCGCTTCACAGCGGCATCCATCACCCTGAGGGAGTCATCGCAGACCTGGTGCCCAAAGCCTCGTGAGCCGCAATGGAACATCACCACGACCTGGCTTACCCGCTCAATGCCCAGGGCCTCCGCCAGGGCAGGCTGGTAGATCTCATCCACTGCCTGAACTTCCAGGAAATGGTTCCCGGAGCCCAGGGTGCCCAGTTGGTCAGCCCCCCGCTCTCGGGGCCGCTTGCCCACCGTTGACGGGTCAGCCCCCCGTATGGCGCCACCCTCCTCGGTGACCTCCAGGTCCTCGGGCACACCGTAGCCGTGCTCCACTGCCCAGCGGGCGCCCCTGGTCATCACCGCGTCCACCTCTGCCTCCTTGAGGTGGATCTTCCCTTCTGAACCGACCCCAGAGGGCACCTCGTAGTAGAGCGCCGTCACCAGCTCCTCCAGAACTGGCCGCACATCCTCTTCCAGCAGGTTTGTGCGCAGGAGCCGGACGCCACAGTTGATGTCGAAGCCAACCCCGCCCGGTGAGATCACGCCGTCGCTGGCGCGGGTGGCTGCCACCCCGCCCACCGCGAAGCCGTAGCCCCAGTGGATGTCCGGCATGGCCAGGGAGGCCTTCACGATGCCAGGCAGGAATGCAACGTTGGCCACCTGCTCCAGGGCCTGGTCCTGGCCGATCTGCTGGAGCATCCCCTGCGTGGCATAGACGAGGCCGGGAACCCTCATCCCTTGCTTGTACGTAGTGGGGAGCTCCCAGTGGTAGTCGTCGATCTTCCGCAAGATCTTGACGGCGCTGGTTGTCACCATGGCACCCCCTGGCGAACATCCGATGGGACCCCTTGCCCGCGCCGCGGAGCAGGGCAAAGCTAGATATCCAGGATCACCTGGATGCGCCACGTCTCATCGGAGCGGCTGACCTGGAGCATATGGTACGTCGCAGCCTTGACCTGGCACCTGATGTGGTGCCGCCCCGGCTCCAGGGGCTCACCATAGCCCACCGCCCGAATTCGCGCCCCCTCCAACTCCACCACCTGGACGCGCCGGAACAGGAACCGCTGGACCTCAACGATATAGTTCAGCTCGTTGAGCCAGTCCACTACGAGGGCCTCCAGGTCCCGGGAGGCGACCGCTACCTCCCTGGTCTCCCGCTCCCGCACCAACTCAAGGTCGGCAACCCAGGCGAAGAGCCCCTCGGCAACGCTGGCAAAAGCCTCTCGGAGGTCGCTCCCGGTGGCCACAATGCCGATGTCGGCGGTGTGCTCCAGGAACTCGTAGCTGCCCAAGCATGCCTCGGCGTTGCTCAGAGCCGGGTCCCCCGCTCTCAGCACGATTATATCAAATCTCTCTCATCAGCCCCGGAAAGGAGGGCGTCGCCGGGCCATGGCAACGGGGGTTCACCAGTGCGGCGAATCGCTACTGGCCGCCCAGCAGGCGGGGGTCGAGGGTTCCCGCCGGTGGGCCGGTCTTCCCCTATGTGCCACGGCCTCCCCGCAGGCGGGGATCGAGGACATCGCGCAGGGCATCGCCAAAGAGGTTGGCGCCGAAGACGGCGGCGCTAATGGCTATGCCGGGGAAAAAGGCAAGATAGGGGCGGAGCTCGAAGTAGCGCATCGCCTCCACGGAAAGCATCCGGCCCCAGGAGGGCGAAGGCGGCGGGATCCCCAACCCCAGGAAGCTCAGGGAGGCCTCGGTGAGCACAGCGAGGCCAATCCCGGCTGTGGCGTACACGATAACGACAGCCATGCAGTTGGGAGCCATATGCACAAACATCTGCCGGAGGGGGCTGGCTCCCATGGCCCTGCCCGCATCCATGTACTGGGTCTCCTTCACTGCCAGCGCCACGGAGCGCACCAACCGGGAGGTTCCAGGTATCCTGGGGATGGAGATGGCGATGAGAACGTTGGTCATGGAGGGCCCCAGCATCGTGACGATGGCCAGGGCCAGCACCAGGGGCGGGAAGGTAAACATAACATCCATGAACCGCTGGGTTACGTTGTCCACCCACTTGCCAAAGAAGGCGCTGGTCAGCCCCAAGAGCCCCCCGATGGACGTCGCTATGATGGTGGACGCCAGGCCAACGTAGATGGAGATGCGGGAGCCGTGGATGACCCGGCTATACACATCCCGTCCGAAGTTGTCGGTGCCAAACCAGTGGGCCGCCGAGGGCTGCCTGAGGATGACTGTAGCGTCCTGCGCGTTGGGGTCCCCAGCGCCGAACATCGCTGGACTCATAGCCATGAGGGCGAAGAGCGTCGTGACCAAGGCTCCCGCTGCGCCCAGGGGCTTGTTCTTGAAGAAACGAGCAACCGCCACGAGCCGGCTGCGCCGCTTCCTCTGGCCAATCAGGCCCAGGGCCCCCGCTTCGGCCGTCCGCTGCTCCATCGTATCCCTCCTCTAGGCAAACCGAATACGGGGGTCGAGCCAGCCGTAAAGGAGGTCCACCCCCAGGTTCACCACCAGCACAAACAGGCCGAAGACGAAGACCAGGGCCTGCACAGAGGTGTAGTCCCGGTGAATGATGGCGTCCACCAGATACCGGCCAATGCCAGGGATGGTAAAGATGGTCTCCACAATGACGATGCCGCCAAAGAGGGCGATGATCTCCAGTCCGATAAGGGTGATCACCGGCAGAATGGCGTTCTTCAAGGCGTGCCGCGCCACCACCACCGTCTCCCGAAGCCCCTTGGCCCGCGCCGTCCGAATGTAGTCCTCCCGCAGCACCTCCAGCATGCTCGAGCGGGTCATACGGGCGCCTATGGCGGAGAGACGGTACCCTGTGGCCAGCGCCGGGAAGATCAGGCGCTTGAAGTTGAGCACCGGGTCCTCCCAGATTGGCCGGTACTCCAGGGGCGGGGCCCAGTTGAACCATAGCAAGAGCGCCAGGATGATGAGAATGGCCACAAAGAAGCTGGGCACAGAAAGGCCAGCCAGGGTAAAGATCCGCACCACGTAGTCTAACCAGGTGTCCTGCTTCATGGCCATGATGATCCCCGCCGGGATGGCGATGCCCACGGACAGCACCAGGGTCACCACCAGGAGGCTCAGGGTCACCGGATAGCGGAGCCGGAACTCCTTCAGAATGGACTGCCCCGTCCACATGGACTCGCCAAAATCGAAGCGCAGGGCCCCCCCCACCCACTTGAGGTACTGCAGGTAGAAGGGGTCGTTGAGCCCCAGTTGGGTTCGCAGTCGCTTGAGCTGGGCCTCCGATGCCTCGGTGCCGGACTCAGACCCCGCGACCATCACCAGCGCCACGTCCCCGGGGAGCACACGCATGACAATAAAGACGAGGGTGATGGCCCCCAGAAAGGTGGGCACTGCCAGGAGGAGCCTACGAGCGAGGTATCTCTGCATCGCCTGCCTGCCTCTTTCCCGGCCGGGCGGGTGAGGGCCCCGATGCGAATGGTTCTCCCGGTCCCCGGGCTCTCACCCCTACTGGCACTTTCCCTCTTTGCACCACACCGTCTCAAAGCGGCGGAAGTTGTACACCTGGTCGCCCACACTGAGCTGCCAGCCCTGCACCCGGTTCCAGACGCCCATAACCTGCATCCAGTAGTAGCTGCGGTGCTCCGGCATGTCGTCCAGAAGCAGTAGCTCCATCTGGTGGAGAATCTGGGCCCGCTTGGCAGGGTCAAACTCCTGGTTCTGGGCGTAGAAGAGCTTGTCGTAGTCGGGGTTGCAGTAGCGGGAGCGGTTGATGCTCACCCCCATGTTACACACGAAGTCATCCAGGTAGCCAGTCGGGTCATCCACGCTGGTAGCGCTTGGGGTGGTGTTGATGAGAAAGTTGCCCGAGTTGAGGAGGTCCGTATTGGCGGCAGTGTCCAGCAGCCTGAGCGTGACATCAATCCCTGCCAGTTTCAGGTCTGCGACGTTGGCAATGGCGCCCCGGTCGTACTGGGGGCCTTTCCGCTGCCACAGGTCCAGCTTGATGCCGTCGGGGAATCCGGCCTCCTTGAGCAGCTCCCGGGCCTTGGCGCGCCGCGCCACCATGTCGGTGCTGAAGTAGGGGTGCTTCAGCAGCTCCTCCTCTGAAAGGGCGAGGGGCCGCAGGTGCGGCCCGATATAGGCACCCAGGGCGCCCCAGCCCTCCACCGCCCTGGCGATGGTGCCGCGCTGGTCTATGGCGTAGGCGAAGGCCTGGCGGACACGCTTGTCGTTGACGGGGGGCTTCGGGGTGTTGAAGTAGATGTTATGCCAGGCGTTGCGGGGGAAGAGCTGAACAACGG
>JACQUN010000156.1 GCA_016210285.1 Chloroflexota bacterium | reverse complement strand
GGCCCCAACACCAACGGCAGCCAGTTCTTCATCATGCACGGGGCCGTTTCCTTGCCGAAACGGTACACCATCTTCGGAAGGGTCACCGAGGGTCTGGACGTATTGGACAGCATCGCCAACACCCCGGTGACGGCTGGTCCAGGAGGGGAGGTCTCTCGGCCCACGCAGGATGTGGTGATCCGGAGCATTGAAATCAAGGAGCTGGCCCCTGGCGGGTAGCTTCACAGACCCATGATGTGGTAGCCCGCGTCCACGGGTATCACGGCCCCAGTAATCCCGCTCGCCAGGTCGCTGCACAGGAAGAGGGCGGTCTTCGCCACCTCCTGGTGGGTGATGTTGCGATGGAGGGGGGACCGCTCCGCATAGATGCGTTTCATGTCCAGGAAGCCGTGGATGCCCCTCGCCGCCAGGGTGTCCAGCGGCCCCGCAGAAATGGCGTTGACCCGGATGTTCTTGGGCCCCACCTCTGCAGCCAGTTGCCGCACGGCGTTCTCCAGGGCTGCCTTGGCGGTCCCCATCACGTTGTAGCCAGGGAAGACCCGCTCCGAGGCCTGGAAGGTCATGGTGAGGATGCTGCCCCCCTCCCGCTCCAAAAGGGGGACAGCGTGGCGCGCAATGGGTAGCAGGGAGTAGGCGCTCACCTCCAGGGCAAGCCGGAATCCCTCCCGGCTGGTCTTGGAGAACTCGCCCCCCAGCTCGTCCCGGTTGGCGAAGGCGAGGCTGTGGATGACAACGGACAGGGTCCCGAACCTCTCGGCCACCTGGGTGCAGGCAGCCTGTATGGCTTCGTCCCTGGTCACATCGCACTCGATGAGGGGCACCTCCCCCAGGGTCGCGGCGAGCTTGCTGACCCCTTCGCGAAGACGCTCAGTCTGGTAGGTAAGCGCCACGCGCGCCCCGGCCTGGTGCAGAAGCTGGGCAATGGCCCAGGCGATGCTCCGGTGGTTTGCCACCCCGAAGACGAGGGCATTCTTTCCCGCAAGGTCTATTCCGTACACTGCAACGCTCCTATGAAACCTGCTAGCTAGAGCCGGTTGCTAGCAGAAGTCATCCCAAAATCCTATCTAACATTGCAGCCTTCAGGCTGCGGCGCCGTGGCGCGTTGGTAAGATAGCGTGCACTCTTCCGGCCCGGTCCCGCACCCCCCTGACCAGATAGGCGAGCACGCCGTATCCCAGGATACCAGGTCCGCCAGCACCATGCCCCCGCGATGAGGGCAGGAAGAAGCATCCACCACAGGGAGAAACCCACCCATAGGGCGGTGCCGGAATCTACGGCTGGACTGTGCTGACCCTCTAGCACCCACATCAACATCCACGCCATGGAGGCCACCGTGGCGGCGTGCAAGAAGGTGAAGCCGACCACGAGACCACCGAGCCACGCCAGCCGCGTGGCGACCCCTAGCGTGGGTGTAGCCACCACCAGGGCTGCCAGCAGGAGCATCCCGTAGTGCAGAGCATAGCCTGGCATGGCAATGCCGTACTCAGCCCTGCGGCTGATGAAGCCGATGTGGCTGCCCCAATTCAGAAGCACGACCTCCGCCGGCCGAAAAGGGCCCGCCAGGACCAGGAGCAGGGCATCGTATCGCGGCGCCACCCGAGGCCAGAGGATGGCCAGTGCCAATAGCACGACCAGGGCCAGGAGCGTGGCCCGCAGCAGGCTATGACGGCGACGCATGGGCGAACCTCGTGGCCCAGATCAGCCACAGAACCAGGGCCGAGAGGATGATGAGGGACTGCCAGACCAGCAGGTGTGCCGCCTCGAAGTAGCGTGGGTATGCGGCCCCCACATAGTAGAGGGTCACCAGGCGGAGGGTGTTGAGGGGGACGAGCACCGCTGCGCCCAGCACCATGCCCACGAGGCGGGAACGCCAGGGGGCTGGGAAGGCCGCTACCGCCCCCCAGTACAGAAGGAGAGGGCCTGCTACCGTGCACTCGGTCACTACGACGAAGCTGAAGGCATCAGAGCTCACCAGGATTCCCTGGCTGGCGATGTCGGCCCCCAGCGTCTTCAGCGCCAGGGCAGCGGTTCGAGCAGTCCAGTGGTTGACCATGTCGCCAACACTGCTGGTGAAGAGCCTGAAGTAGGCGGTCAGGGCTGCTCCGAGGGTGAAGACCACGAGCACACAGGACCACCAGGAAGACCCTCTCCCTCGGCCACCCTTGCTGCTCGCTCTCTGCACCTGCATGCCCATGCTGCTTGATGGCGATAGTGTATCCGACTACCCGATTCCTGTCACTGTTTCACCGACCCTCTCTGAGCGATGACTCATGGGATGAGCGGAGCGGCACCCGGATGCGGGCCGGGTGCCTTTCATCATAACCCGTCCCGGCCCTGCCCATGTTCTCTCCATGCACAGCCCGGAGAGAACGTGGGTGCCCAGCAGGAGCGGCCGAACCCGCCCTTGCGGTGGGATGCTATACTAGAGGCCGCTCTCACGCGGGCGGGCAATCAGTGCTGGCTGGTGGGCAACAGCCGATCCGAGGAGGAGCCTATGGCGCGCATTGGCGTCACCCCCTGGCGAGACACAGACGACCGCCCTGCCCTGGTGGAGCTGGCCCAGCGGTCGGAAGAGCTTGGCTACGACTCCATCTGGCTTGGGGAGTCCTGGGGCTACGAGCTGTTCACCATGCTCACCTTCGTGGCCCTGCACACATCCCGCATCAAGGTGGCAGCGGGGATTGTGAACATCTACAGCCGCACACCCGCCGTGGTGGCGATGGCCTCCGGCACCCTGGACGACCTCTCGGACGGGCGGCTCATCCTCGGTGTTGGGACGAGCGGCGCCATCGTCGTCCAGGACTGGCACGGGGTCGCCTACGAGAAACCCCTGCAGCGCACGCGGGAGTTCATCGAGATCGTGCGAATGGCCCTCAGGGGTGATCGGGTCAACTACCAGGGGCAGGTCTTCCGCCTCCAGAACTTCCGCATGCAGTTCACCCCCAGGCGCAAGGGAGTCCCCATCTACGTCGCTGCCATCGGCCCCCAGAACCTCCACCTCACCGGGGAGCTGGCTGACGGCTGCATCCCCATCCTTCCCTCCAAGAAGCATGGCCGCTACTTCCGCCAGGAGCTGGCAGTGGGCGCAGCCTCCCGCGGCCGCGACGCTGGGGAGATGGAGATCGCCCCGTACATCATTACCGCGGTCAGCAGCGACAGGGCGGAAGCCAGACATCTGGCCCGCGCCCATGCCGCTTACTACATCGGCGGCATGGGGGCCTACTACAACCAGTTGGTGCGTCGCTACGGCTACCAGGAGGAGGCCGAGGCCATCCAGAGGGCCTGGCTGCTAGGCGAGCGAGAGCGAGCTATCAACCTAGTCAACGACGCCATGCTGGATGACCTGACCCTGGCGGGGACCCCCTCCGAGTGCCGGGAGATGCTGGAGGCCTATGAGGCGGTGGGGTTCACCCTGCCCGTCCTGACCTTCGCCCACGGCTCTTCAAAGGAGATGGTGGCCTCTGGGCTGGAGGCCCTGGCGCCCCAACGGTAGGCCGCTAGGCTATCCCTGCACTCCGCTGAGGAACCTGCCTGTGTGGCTCCTCCTGCGGGACGGCCAGCAGGTGGTAGGGCACGTGCCAAAGGCCGCGCCTGCCGAAGCTGACCAGGGCGCTCCTGGCACGGAGGGCGCGGACCATCCCCCAGGACCCCCAGTCCGGTGCGCCCGCCACCCTCCCCACATACACCACTTCCTGGCCCACCGCCATACGAGCAGGCTTTGCCAGGCCTCCTTCCACCCCGGGCTGCCACCAGCTCGCAGTAAACAGGGAGGGCTGAAGCAGGCCTCCTGAACCGGTCTGTTGCACAGCTCCCCTCCGGGCGGGCCAGGCTTGGGGCCATCCCTCGCCCCCTCCGCGGGGGAGAGCCCCCAGCCTGGCCCTGGACAGAATGTATGTTCTGGACATCGGTGATAGTATAGAACGCGTGTTTTACTTTTGTCAAGCCCCCCCTTCCGAAACGCAGGGTCTTTCGGTTGTCACCCTAAGCCCTTGGGCAACTCAGGGTGAACTCCGCGAAGGGTCTGGAGTTGGGGGTCAGCCAAGCAT
>JACQUN010000159.1 GCA_016210285.1 Chloroflexota bacterium | reverse complement strand
TCCAGCCGGGCGATGGAGCCCCCACCCGCCCCCACGGAGTGGATGTCAATCACCGGCACGCTGATGGGGAGCCCGCCCAGCACCGATGCCGCGGTCTCCTGGGTGCGTCCGGGGCAGAGAGATACATCGGTGGAGGTGCCGCCCATGTCCAGGGTGATCACGTTGGGGAAACCTGCCTCTACGCTCACATAGGACGAGCCAGTGACCCCGCCCGCCGGGCCGCTCAGGATGGTGCGCACCGGCTGGGCAGCGGCCACCTGGGCGGAGATGCTCCCGCCGGAGGACTGCATGACGCGGAAGCCCTGGCCCAGGGCGTCGCCCAGGCGGCGGAGGTAGCCCGCCATGACCGGCCCGACATAGGCGTTGACCGCCACGGTGCTGGCGCGCTCGTACTCCCGGTACTCCGGCAACACCTCGCTGGACAGGGACAGGAAGAGCGAGGAGCCCGGCGCTGAGAGCGCCTCCTTCAGAAGCGCCTCGTGCTGCGGGTTCAGGAAGGAGAAGAGCAGGGAGACTGCCACCGCCTGGACCCCCGCGGACCAGATGCGCCCGGCTACCTGCTGGGCCTCCTCGATGGTAAGGGACTTCACCTGCTTGCCAGTGCTGTCCAGGCGCTCGGCCACGCCGAAACGCAGCTCCCGCGGCACCAGGGGCGGCGGCCTCTCCTGCATCAGGTCATAGAGGGCAGGCCGGCTCTGGCGGCCGATCTCCAGGATGTCCTCGAAACCGGCGGTGGTGATCAGCGCCGTGCGGGCGCCTTTTCGTTCCAGCAGAGCGTTGGTGGCCACGGTGGAACCGTGGACAAAGACCACTGCATCGGCAGCGCCCAGAAGGCCCAGGACCTGGAGCCCCCTGAGGACAGCCCTGGACGGGTCGGAAGGGGTGGACGGCTCCTTGTGGACCCGCATCTGTCCATTCTCCAGGACCACAAAGTCAGTGAAGGTCCCTCCTGTGTCAATTCCGACAACGGCCTTAGCCATAGGAGATCCTATCCCTCGTGCCGGCTGCACCCTCGCATCATAGCCGCAGCCCTGGTGCCTGGCAATGCGCCGGGCGGGTTGCCATCCCCAGGTTCCCGCTCCGGCCTCGACCAGGAATCGATCACCCTGGACACGCTGCTACCTGTGGCCAGCGGCCCAGGGCAGGAAATTGCCTGAAAAAGGGCCTCTCCCTCCTTGAAAAACTGGTCAGGGTGGTGTATATGTAGTGCATTGAAGATCCTCCAACTGGAGGTCGCGATGTTGTACAAGCAGATCTGGGGTACTGTCATCGGCATCCTCGCCCTCGTCTTCGGCGCCGTCCTCATGTGGTCCTCGGTGGAAGTCATCAGCACCTACAAGCTCGCCGTCGGTGTGGTCCTGGGGACCGTTGGGGCCACCACCATCTTCCTGGGCAATGCGGCGATGGCTGTGTACACCGAGGGCAGGGAAAGCAGCCGCCGCCCACTCTAGGGGCCGGGCGAAGACCGCCTGCCTCTGCGTTCCCCTTCTTGACAGAGGAGGGACACGGGGCTGCTGTAGGTGCCGAGAGCGCCTGCCAGAGACCCCCATAGCGGCTTCTGTGCCGTTGACCTTTCGGACGCCCGATTGACTGCCCTTCGCTAGGGAGTGCAGCCGAGCGGCGCCTGAGTCTGCCGGCTTCGTCCCGGACAAGGTCGGCTTTTCCGGGAGCGTCGCGGAGGGTCAGGGCTTGGAGGGATTGTTGCCTTTTCCCAATCTCCAAGCTCCTGGGCCGTCACGGGTGGATGACGACGGAGGGAGGTCCCGCCATCTCACCTCCCCCCACAACCACCGCCCCAGCTCGGTTCCGATGCTCTCGAGGCCAAGGGGTGCGGGCTCCCCGATCTCTGCGGGAGACCCGCCATTCGCGTGGTCCAGGGCACCGCCCTGCTGTTGGCTGCTACCCCGCTGCCTGAGGCCGGCGCCCTCCGCGCGGCACAGCGCACCCCTCCATGCTGACGGGAATGAGTTCTTGCCGCCCCAGCACCTGACCGTGGCGTAGGCGGGGGTGACGCAGCCCTCTCGACAGCCCCCTCCTCTGAAGCTTCAACAGGTAACGAGAAAGGAGGCGCCTGTGGACACCCTCCCTCCGAGCCCCCAGACCCTGGGCCAGCACAACGAAGCCGTCTACTGCCGCCTCCTGGGCTACTCGCCACAGGAGCTGGACCGGTGGAAGGCCCTGGAGGTTATCTAGCCATCGGGGGTCTCCGGGGAGAGGGCCGAGCCCTCTCGCGGGCTTCCGTCGCCCAGGGCGCTGTTGCTGAAATCGCCACGGCCCAGTAGAATGCAGATGGGGCCTGACCCGCGGGCTCAAAGGGCAGGGCCCCTTTGTCTGTTCAGAGGGGTTGCAGACCCTGGGCCCTGAAGGGAGCCGTGTAGCTGTGGTATCGGGCCTGGTGGCCTCGCTCAGAGTTCTGCGCCATCCTGGGAAGATCTACTATGGCTGGTGGATGGTGCTGGCAGGCACTACAATCAACACCATCAGTTCGGCGGTCTTCTCCTCGGGGATGCAAGTCTTCTTCCTACCTCTTGCGAGGGAGTTTGGGACCAGCCGCACTGTCCTCTCCGGTGCCTTTTCCGCTATCCGGGTAGAGAGTGGGCTGACAGGCCCTATTGAGGGCTACCTCATTGATCGCTTCGGCCCGCGGCGGATCATGATCTTCGGATTCATCGTCTTCGGGCTGGGGTTTATCCTCCTCAGCAGGGTCCAGACCATCCCCCAGTTTTATGGTGCCTTCATCCTGACCGCTCTCGGGGCCAGCTTCTCAGGGTTCATGGCTGTCACTGCCGCCGTGGTCAACTGGTTCTCTCGCTTACGGGGGCGGGTTCTGGGAATCGCTATGTCCGGCTTTAGCCTTGGGGCTGTCCTGGTGCCCATAATCGCTTGGTCTATCCTCACCTTCGGGTGGCGACCCACCGCCGCTTCCATCGGCGTCTTCCTGTGGTTGGCTGGTCTACCACTGGCGCTGGTCATGCGCCACCGGCCGGAGCAATACGGGCTTCTCCCTGATGGAGCCCAAGCGTCTGGTGTGCCGTCGGCCTCGCCCACGACCCAGGCCATATCCACCCAGTCCGATCAAGTCCGGCGTCCGGCCACCTCAGTAGACTTCACCGCACGCCAAGCGCTGAAGACCCCGACATTCTGGCTGCTGGGGCTTGCCCAAGGTGCAAGTATCTCGGTATGGGGGATGATGTCTGTGCACCAGATTCCCGCCCTGGTTGACAAGGGCCTGTCCGAGCAAATGGCCGCCACCATTCTGGCTCTAGGCATGGGTGTCGCCGTCGCGGGCCGGCTAGCGGGAGGGATACTGGGAGACATCTTCGGCAGCAAGCAGGTCCTGGTGGTAGCCTATATATGCCAGTCTATTTCTCTGGTCGTGCTCGCTGTCAGCTCAGCCCTCTGGCACATGGTCATTTTCGCTATCCTTTTTGGATTCAGCTTTGGGGCACGGGCGCCGCTGATCACAGGATTGCGGGTCCAACTGTTTGGGCGCAAGGCGTTTGCCACCATCACCGGCATGACGGAGCCTGTTCTGGCGCCGGTGACGGTAACTGCCCCTATTCTGGCGGGATACATCTATGACCTCCGCGGGAGTTACCTGCTTGCCTTGTTGATCGTCGCCACGGTGAACCTGCTGGGGATTTTCCTGCTCCTGGCCGTTCGGACGCCCTCGCTGCCTGCCACCCGCCCGGCAACCCCAACCGCCATGAAACCTTGACGCTAGCCAGGATGCCCAGGAGGCACCCCGCGCTTTCGGAGAGAGGCGCAAACCGACGTCCACGGCCAGGTAGGGCTTCGCGTATCGGATGTTTTTGACACCTCCAGGTGCGCCGTGCTATTCTTGAGATACGGACGCTGCCGGTGCCTATTTGGTCCGGCGCAGAGCCTCCTGCCGGGGCGGGTGGATACTCTTGGGACTGTGGGGATGCGGCTGGAAGTGTACGCCAAGTACACTTTTTGTTTGCTTGGTGGAGGGTTGAGGGGGGTGGTCGCATGGTTGAGTGGGTGGTTCGTGTGGTCGGTGCCTTCCTGCTGGCGGGAGGAGGATGGTGGCTGGGGGAGTTCCTGCGTGGGCGGGCCAGTGGGTCCTTGTGGCTCCCGTGGCTGCTCCTGGGTGCGGGGGCTGCCATCGGCGGAGTGCTGATGCCCTATGTCACCCTTCGCCCTGTCCTGAAAGGGATGAAGGGGTTCGGCGCCATCTCTACCCCTACCCTGGTGGTGGCGACCACAGGCCTGGTGGCGGGGCTCGTGGTGGGGCTCCTCCTCTCCGTTCCCCTTTCTCGGCTTCCTGTTCCCGCCGGAGTGGTCGTGCCCATTGTGGTGAGCCTTTTGCTTGGAGCGCTGGGCGCAGTGCTGGGGGTATCGCGGGAGCGGGACCTGGTGGAGGGCTTTCCCGCCTTGAAGCGCCTGGTGGAGCACCAGGCCCCCAGCGAGCGCCTTATCCTCCTGGACACCAGCGCCATCATTGACGGGCGCATCGCGGACCTGGCCCAGACCGGGTTCATGCCGGGAGCTCTGGGTGTCCCCCGGTTCATCCTGGATGAGCTGCGGCACATCGCCGATTCCAGCGATGCCCTGCGACGCAACCGCGGGCGTCGTGGCCTGGAGGTCCTCAACCGCCTGCGAAGGGAGACCCAGCCTCTGGTGCAGGTCCTGGACATGGACGTGCGAGACGGCACCGAGGTGGACGCCCGCCTGGTGCGCCTGGCCCGGCAACTGAAAGCGCCCATCCTCACCACCGACTTCAACCTGAACCGGGTCGCTGAGCTCCAGGGGGTCAAGGTCCTCAACATCAACGAGTTGGCCAACGCCCTCAAGCCGGTGGTCCTTCCGGGCGAAGAGATGGCGGTGCGCATCATCCAGGAGGGCAAGGAG
>JACQUN010000166.1 GCA_016210285.1 Chloroflexota bacterium | reverse complement strand
GGCTTCGCCCCTCTGAATCACCCCTTTTTCAACGGCCTGTTAGAGGAGGAAGGAGGTGTACCGCTCCCCGGAGTCCGGGAGCAGGGCGACCACGGTCTTCTCGCTACCCAGGCGTTGCGCGACCTGCATCGCCGCGAAGGCGCAGGCCCCGGAAGAGACCCCTACCAGCAGACCTTCGATCTGGGCCAGGCGGTTCATGGTTCGCATGGCGTCTTCGTCGGAGACGGCGATGACCTCGTCAATGACTTTGCGGTTGAGCAGGGGAGGGAGGAAGTCAGCCCCCAGCCCGGGGATGCCGTGCTCTCCTGTCCATCCCTGGCTGAGCAGGGGTGAACGCAGCGGCTCGACGGCAACGACCAGGGCGGCCGGGGCCTGCTCTTTCAGAACCTCCCCAACGCCGGTGATGGTCCCGCCTGTTCCGACGCCTGCCACGAAGGCGTCAAGGCGGCCCCCAGTGGCCCGCAGGATCTCCGGCCCTGTCGTCTCTCTGTGGGCCTGCGGGTTGGCGGGGTTCTCGAACTGGTTCAAGAGGAAGCAGTGCTGCTTCTCCACCAGGGCTCTGGCTGCCCTCTGGGCGCCTTCCATCCCCTCAGCGCTCTCGGTAACCCGGATCTCGGCCCCAAAGCGGCTGATCAGGCGCCGCCGCTCCATCGGGGTGCTCTCCGGCATAGTGACGACAACCCGATATCCAAGGGCAGCCCCCACCAGTGCCAGGGAGATGGCGGCGTTGCCGGCACTGGCTTCCACCACCGTATCCCCAGGCCTCAGGATGCCCTGGGCCTCGGCCTGCCGGAGGGCATGCAGGACCAGGCGGTCTTTGATGCTGCCACTGGGGTTGAAGCTCTCCAGCTTGACGAAGAGGGAAGCCCAGCCGGGTTGAGCCAGTCTGAGTAGCCGAACCAGGGGCGTGTTGCCGACCAGCTCCAGGATGCTGTTCACGAGCTCCGCCAAGTTGACCCGCCTCCTGGCACGGTTGCCCTATTCTGATATCTCCCCCCGTGCAGCGTCAAGGGGAGATGGTGGCTTCCCCGCTCCCGCCCTGTCTCCCGGTCACGTCCTGCCCCACGCACGTCGTCTGCGCGCCGAGGGGGCACTGCCAGGGGGTTTTTCCTCCTGCCGAGTCTCTGCCGAAGCCTGGGCAACCCCTGGGAGCTCCCTTTCCTGGGAGGAGGCTGCCCCTGGCATTCGCAGCGCCCGCATGGCCAGGAACAGTGGGAACTCGGCGCGGGCGCGGTTCTCAGCGTCGGCCACAGGCCCTGGCTGGCTCACTTTGTGAGAGGGCCACTCCTCCAGGGCGTTGACCCACATGCCCGCCGCCGCCAACTCGGTGATGTAGACCTGGAGAGGCCGATGATAGGTCCAGGTAACCTGGCCGGGGGCTCGGAAGGGCCTGGTATCAATGGGGATTTGCAGCGGAGTAAGGTAGCGGTCCACCGCGCGGAACATGAGCTTTCGCTCTTCATCCCAGCCCCAGCGGCTCTGGCGTGGGATGCGGAAGGCGGGGTGGGACAGCACTAGGACCAGGCGGCCCCCTGGCCGCAGCAGGCGGGCGCACTCGGCAAAGACGGGCGCTGTGGGTTCAACGTTCTGGATGGCCAGAACGCTGGCGATGGCATCGAAGCTTGCATCGGGAAGCTCTTCCAGGTGGCGGGCGTCGGCCACAAGGTAGCGGATGGCCTTGTGCGACCGCTGGCGTGCCATCTGGATGAGGCGCTGGGAAAGGTCCACCCCCGTGACCTGGGCGCCGTGCTGGCAGAGCGCCCGGCTCAGGACGCCTTGCCCGCAGCCCAGGTCCAGCACCTTCTCCCCTCGTTGCAGGTCCAGCAGGCGCACCGTACCCGGGATGACGACGTGGCGGTGGAACTCGCTCCCCTCGGCCCCCACCAGGGAGTCGTAACAGGAGTCCGCCCGGTCCCAGGACGCCTCAGAGGGGGCTTCCCTGCCTTGGGGGGTGGCTTCCACGCGCCGCAGGCTCTTTCTTGGTCCCTGTTTCACATCACCATTCTACTCGTTGGGCAAGGGCACTGGATACGGTTGTCCGGGCGATCCCATCTCCCTGCCCAGGCATTGTGCTGTACCTCGGTGCCTCCCCAACGTCTGCCACCTGTGGTATAGTGGCTGGCGTACTGACGAAGCAGCTCTGCAAGGAGGCCCAGGTGAAAGCCGCCGTCCTCTACCAGCCAAACACCCCCCTGGTTGTGGAAGATGTGGAGCTTCTGCCGCCTCGCAAAGGCGAGGTGCTGGTGCGCATCGCTTCAGCGGGGATCTGCCGGAGTGACTACCACATCATGAAAGGGGAAGGCCGTTTCCCTCTGCCCGTGGTGCTGGGCCACGAGGGCGCTGGTGTGGTGGAGCAGGTGGGCGAAGAGGTCACCATTGCCAAGCGGGGAGACCCGGTGGTCCTCTCCTTCGTCCCCAACTGCGGCCACTGCTACTTCTGCGCCATCGGCAAGCCCCATCTCTGTGATGTAGGGCTCTCCGGGCGCGGCGGCATGATGGACGGGACCACCCGGCTGCGCAAGGGGAGCACGGAGATCTATCATTTCGGCAAGGTGGCCTGCTTTGCTGAGTATGCGGTGGTGCCCGAGACAGGGTGTGTCCCCCTGCCTCCTGGCTTCCCCCTGGACAGGGCGGCCCTCATTGGCTGCTGCGTCCCCACTGGCGTGGGCGCCGCCATCCACGCTGCCCAGGTGGAGCCGGGCAGCAGCGTGGCCGTTATTGGCTGCGGGGGCGTGGGACTCAACATCCTCCAGGGGGCGCGCCTTGTCAATGCTCAGATGATCATTGGGGTGGACCTCCTGGACAGCAAGCTGGAGCTGGCAAGGAAGCTGGGGGCCACCCACGTGGTCAACGCCGCCCGGGAGGACACGGTGGCCAGGGTCAAGGAGCTGACCGGGGGGCGCGGCGCCGACTACACCTTCGAGGCCTTCGGCTCGTCACGGACAGCGTCGGTGGCCTACGACGCTGCGCGGAAGGGCGGCACCGTGGTTATCGTGGGGATTGCCCCGGACGGCGATCGGGTCCCCATTGACCTGGTCTCCCTGACCCGACAGGAGAAGGTGGTCAAGGGCAGCTACTACGGCTCCTCGCGCCCGCGAGTGGATATGCCCCGCCTGGCCCAGCTCTACCTCCAGGGGCGGCTGGACCTGGACAATCTTGTCCAGCGCCGCTACCGTCTGTCGGAAATCAACCAGGCCTACAGCGACCTGGAGGAGGGGGAGCCGGGGAGAGGGATTATCGTTTTCTAAGGGGTGCCCTGGGCCGCACTGGAGGAGGTTATGGCAACAGGCAAGTACCAGGTGGTTCACATCGGCCCCCAGCGCCACATCAACCTTGAGGACGAGCGGCGGGAGTTGGAGCGGGTGGGGGCCACCCTGGAGGTGACCCCCCGCTTTCAAAAGGAGGAGGAGGTCATCGCCTGCGCCCGGGACGCGGATGGCCTGATCATCACCAGCGCGCCCCTGACTCAGCGTGTCCTGGGGGAGCTGCACCGCTGCCGGGTCGTCGTGCGCACGGGTGTGGGTGTGGATACTGTGGATGTGCCGGCCGCTACGGAGCTGGGCATTGCAGTGGTCAACGTCCCCGACCTGTGGACCCGGGAGGTGGCGAATCATGCACTCATGCTCCTGCTGGCCTGCTGCCGCAAGCTGCTGGCCCTGGACGGCGGTGTGCGGGGTGACCGGTGGCGGGAGGCCCTGACGCCTCCTGTTGGGTCCCTCCACGGCGAGACCCTGGGCATTGTGGGGTTAGGGCGCATCGGCAGGGCCGTGGCTCGGCGGGCCCACGCCTTCGATCTGCGGCTCCTTGCCTGCGACCCGTATATAGGGCTGGAGGTCTTCCAGGAGTACAACGCCACGCCCGTCCCTCTGGAGCGCCTGCTGCGAGAGGCGGACTACGTGTCCCTCCACGTCCCCTTGACTGCTGAGACGAGCCACCTCCTGGGCCAGCGGGAGCTACGATCCATGAAGCCCACCGCCTGTGTGATCAACACCTCCCGCGGGCCCGTGGTGCACGAGGTGGCCCTCATCAAGGCGCTGAGGGAGGGGTGGATCGCCGGGGCAGGGCTGGATGTCCTGGAGCAGGAGCCCCCGGACCCCGAGAATCCCCTGCTACACCTGCCCAACGTGGTCCTGACTCCTCACGCCGCCTACTACTCCGATACTGCGGTGGCAGGCCTACCCCGGCGCTGCGGCCAGGAGGTTGCCCGGGTGCTGACGGGGCGGATGCCGCTGAACCTGGTGAACCCCGAGGTGGCGCCCCGCCTGGGGCTGCGGGCCGGCGAGGGCTAGGTGCCTTGGAGCGACAACCTGTAGCAGATCGTTTGGCTATCAGGGCCTCCTTCTGCTGCACCCCGTTCTTGCGTTGCATTGAGTTGCCCTGAATGGTGTAAACTGATAGAAAGAGCCTGAGCACGAACCCCCAGAGCCAGATGGCGGGGAGCGCCCCGCCGTCCACGGCCTGGGCGAGGAGCAGATCCCACGGTGAACCAGGAAGCGAAGCCTGAGGAAAGCATCGGGATGCCCCTGCTCCCCCGCAGGGATGCTATTGTCTTCCCCAACGTGGTGGCGCAGCTCGTGGTGTATCGCCTCCCCTACCAGAGGGCGGTGGAAGAGGCGATGGCCAAGGACCGGGCCATCGTGGTCGTGGGGAGGCGCAACATCCAGGAGCGGGACTTCACCTTCAGCGACCTGTACGCCGTGGGCACCGTGGCGGTCATCTCCCGGGTGCTGAAGATGCCCGATGGCTCGATGAGCCTGCTGCTCCAGGGGGTGCAGCGGGTCAGCATCCTGGAGCTGGTGCAGAGCGAGCCCTACTACCGGGTTCGCGTGTCCCCCCTTGTGGAGCCGTCGGGGAAACCCCCGGGCCTGGAAGCGCTCATGCGTGCGGTGCTGGCCCTCTTCGAGCGGTGCGTGCGCCTCTCCCCCAACCTTACCGACGACGCCTACATCGCCGCTATGAACGCCGACGAGCCGGGCTGGCTGGCGGACCTGGTGGCGCACTACCTTCAGCTCCCCCTGCCGGAGCGCCAGGAGATACTGGAGATCCTGGAACCCCAGGCGCGCCTTGAACGCGTCCACGCCCTGCTGGCCCGTGAGGTGGAGGTCCTGGAGCTCCAGAGCAAGATCCAGACCCAGGTGCAGAAGGAGGTGGAGAAGAGCCAGCGGGAGCATATCCTCAGGGAGCAGCTCAGGGTCATCCAGCGGGAGCTCTCTCAGGTGGACCCGCAACTGCGGGAGTTGGAGGAGCTGAAAGAAAAGGTCCAGGCAGCGGGGATGTCTGAGGCGGTGCAGAAGAAGGCCCTGGACGAGGTGGAGCGGCTGTCCCACATCCCCACGGCCTCACCCGAGAACCCCGTAATCCGCAACTACCTGGACTGGCTGGTCAACCTGCCTTGGAGGGAAGCAACCGAGGATAACCTGGACATTGCGCAGGCGGCCCGGGTCCTGGATGAGAACCACTACGGCCTGAAGAAGGTGAAGGAACGCATCCTGGAGTACATCGCCGTGCGGAAGCTGGCGGGGTCGGGGCATCGCAGCCCCATCCTCTGCTTTGTCGGTCCCCCGGGGGTGGGCAAGACCTCCCTGGGGATGTCCATCGCCAAGGCGCTGGGACGCAGGTTCGTGCGCGTGAGCCTGGGGGGTATCCGAGACGAGGCCGAGATCCGCGGCCACCGCCGAACCTATGTGGGCGCCCTGCCGGGGCGCATCATCCAGACCATGCGCCAGGCCGGGATGGTGAACCCCGTCTTCATGCTGGACGAGCTGGACAAGGTGGGGGCCGACTTCCGTGGCGACCCATCCGCAGCGCTGCTGGAGGTTCTGGACCTGGAGCATAACCACTCCTTCAGTGACCACTACCTGGAGGTCCCGTTCAACCTCTCCCGAGTGCTTTTTATCGGCACCGCCAACGTCCTGGACACGGTGATCCCCGCCCTGCGGGACAGGCTGGAGGTTATCGAGCTGCCCGGCTATACAGAAGAGGAGAAGCTCCAGATTGCACGCCAGTTCCTGATCCCGAAGCAGCTCCAGGAGAATGGGCTGGCGGAGCACCCTCTGTCCTTTGCCCCGAGTGCGGTTCGGCGTGTCATCAGAGAGTACTCCCGCGAGGCCGGCGTCCGGAATCTGGAGCGGGAGCTGGGCGGCATCTGCCGCAAGGTGGCGAAAGGGGTTGCTCAGGCCCAGGGCGACCACGCGCGAGCGAACGGTGTCCACCGCATCACAGGGAGGGCCGTGCCCAAGTACCTGGGCCCGCCGCGTTTCACCTGGGGCATCGCCGAGAAGCAGGACGAGGTGGGAGTGGCGACGGGCGTTGCCCGCACTGAGACAGGGGGTGATATCCTCCAAGTGGAGGTCACCCTTATGGAGGGGAAGGGAAACCTCACGCTGACGGGGTCCCTGGGGGAGGTGATGAAGGAGTCGGCCCAGGCTGCGGTGAGCTACGCTCGCTCCCGCAGCAAGGAGCTCGGCCTGGATGGGAAGTCCTTTGAGCACACGGACATCCACATCCATGTTCCAGCGGGGGCCGTGCCCAAGGACGGGCCCTCCGCAGGGGTGACCATAGCCACGGCCCTGGTGTCCGCTCTCACGGCGCGGCCAGCACGCCGTGCCGTGGCCATGACCGGAGAGATCACCCTCCGGGGCAAGGTCCTGCCTGTGGGCGGCATCAAGGAGAAGGTACTGGCGGCGCACCGCGGGGGCATCACCACCTTCATCATGCCGAAGGAAAACGAGAAGGACCTGCTGGACATCCCGCCCAAGGTCCGGCGGACGCTGGAATTCATCCTGGCGGGGAGCATGGATCGGGTGCTGTCTGCCGCCCTTCTCTCGAAGGAGGAGAGTAGATGAACTGGCTGGATATCCTCATCATCGTGGTGCTCATCATCCTGGCGCTCATGGGCTGGCGGACCGGAGCCATCAAGGGCCTGTTCTTGATTGTGGGAGTCCTGGCGGGGATCTTCCTTGCCGGTCGCTTTGGCGCTGCCCTGGGCAGCAGGTTCACAGCTATCGACGATCCCAACCTGGCCCGAGTAGCAGGGTTCGCTCTTGTCTTTCTGGCCACCCTGGTGACCGCCTGGCTGGCCTCTCTGGTTGTCAAAGGGGTCCTGACTGCTGTGATGCTGGGGTGGGTGGACCGCCTGGTCGGGGCGCTGATAGGGGCTGCCTCGGGGGCGTTCATCATCAGCGCCCTCATCGTGGCGCTCTGGTCGTTCCCCTTTGGGCCTTTCCCCAAGGCCATTGAGGACTCTACTGTCGCACCGGCGCTGGCAGACAACATGCCGCTTGTCCTGGGGCTGCTGCCAGGCGCCTTCAAGGACCAATTGCCCCTCGTGTCCAAGGTGAAAAGCCCGGAGGTGGCTCTGAAGGGGGTGACCCTGCGAGAGGTGAGCGCCTCCAGCCTGACGGTAGAAGCCCAGGAGGAGCTGCAGAACCCCAACACCGTGGGGGGCACCCTGGAGCTCGTCACCTACCGCATTTACTACGACGACGCAGGGCAGTGGAATCTGCTGGGCCAGGGGGAGCAGCGGAAAGTGCGCTTTCGGGCCAAGGGGGAGACGCCCTTCAGCCTTCTCGTGACGGTGAAGGACACGCGTTTGGCCAGCATCGTGTTTGCCCTATTGAGCCAGGGGCAGGCCATAAAGTTCCGGGTGTACGGAACCGCATCGGTCAGCTTCCCGGGCTCCGAGATGGATGTGCCTTTTGATTCGACGACAGAGTACCGGCTGCGGTGAGGGGAAAAGCTCGCAAGGAGCATCATGGAGTAGGCAGGCCGCTGGCGCTCTGCTACGATGGTAACCACGGGTGCCGGAAGCAGGGGGTTGTGACCTGGGTTCCGGCTGGTAGGGGGAGGAAGGAGGGTGGCTGCGCCCGCGGTTACGGGGGCAGGGCTTGCGACGGGCAGAGATGTTGAACTCACCGGTATTGGTATTGAATCTGAACTATGAACCCCTGAACGTCTGCGACGTCAGGCGTGCAGTCGTTCTGTTGGGGAAGGGCAAGGCAGAACCGCTGGAGAACGGCCGTGGGGAGATTCACACCGCCTCGCTGAGCCTTGTCATCCCGTCGGTGATCCGCCTCATCTACATTGTGAAGCGCCCGTCCGTCCAGCGCCGGCTATCCAGGCGCGAGGTGTTCCTGCGGGACCAGTACACCTGCCAGTATTGTGGAAGGCAGACGCGGGACCTCACGTTGGACCACGTGCAGCCCCGCCACCGCCACGGCCCCCACATCTGGGAGAATGTCGTGAGTGCCTGTATCCCGTGCAACCACCGCAAGGCTGGGAGGACCCCCAGTGAGGCGCAGATGCGGCTCCTGCGCTCTCCCAGGGCGCCTCGACCTCATCCTTACGCCTTCTTCCAGCACCGGCCGGTGTTGGAAGAGTGGCGTAAGTTCATCCCCTGGCTGTAGGGCGCGGCCCTCACCCCCAGCCCCTCTCTCGTATCAAGAGAGGGACCTGAGCTACCCTCCGCTCTCGTGGGGCTCTGGTGTGACCTGGGAGATGGGGAACTCGCGTACCGCCTCCGACTCCTCCAGCAGCACGGAGATCGTCTCCTTGAGCGGGTGCCCAACGAGGACCCTCCCGCGCCCGCCTGGGGTTGTGACCCATGACCCCGTCCGAGGAAGGGCCTTGTTCAAGGCGCGGTACTGCTCGTACTCAAAGCGCAGGCAGCAGCGGAGGCGGCCGCACTGGCCCGCCAGGTTGGTGGCACTGATGGGGAGATGCTGCTCCTTCGCCATCTTGATGGTGACCGGGTCAAACCTGGTGAGCCACAGGGCGCAGCACAGGACCTGGCCGCAGCGGCCGATGCCGCCCACCAGCTTGGTCTCATCTCGAGTACCCACCTGCCGAAGCTCCACCCGTACGTGGAAGAAGTCAGCGAGGGCCCCGATCAGGGGTCGGTAGTCCGCCTTCTCCTCGGCGGTGTAGTAGGCGAACAGGCGACCGCCGTCCAGCGTGTACTGGGTATCAACCAGCTTGAGAGGCAGGCCCAGACGCTGGGCCCTGAGCCTGCCCAGCAGCAGGGCCTCCCTTGCTTTTCCCAGCAACTCTTCCTGGCGCGCGAGGTCCTCGGGGGAGGCCTTGCGCAGGACTGGCTTCAATGGCTCGGTGACATCGCTGTGGATCACCTGCTTGGGGGCGACGACCACCCAGCCCACCTCCTGGCCCTTCTCCGTTTCCACCACCACCTGGTCGTTGGGCTGGAGGTCGAGCCCTCGTGGGTCAAAGAAGTACAGCCTGCCCGCACGCCGGAAGCGTACCCCCACGATGCTGTAGCCTGTGGCTGTAACCACTGAACTATCCCCTCACCCTGAAGATACCTGTGCCTGAGCGGGTTGCGGGACCGCCAGCATCAACCCCTCCAGGACCAGGCGCGGGTTCGCATTGAGCTCCAGCAGTTCGCTGCTCCGCAAGATGGCTCTGACGGCTCTGGCGGCTTTCTCCGTGGGGTAGTGCTTGCCCTGCTCCTGCAAGAGTGGAAGCTGATCCAGATTCGCAACGGCCTCGGCCAGGCCCGAGTGCACCACTATCATATCACGCCACCAGGAAACCCACAGCGCCAATACCTCCTGGACCGCTGGGCGGTCCCTGGTGAAGAGGCCGGCCAGCTCAGCGGCGTAGGCGAAGCGCTCTTCCAGCGATGCCCCAGGGAGAGAGGTGAGGCGTTCCAGGCGGCGGCTGCGCTCTTCCAGGATCGAGGGGTCGCGGGCTGCGTGGATGGCCCATCCAAGCGCCCCGCGGGAGAGCCTCGCCAGCCCTCTGGCCTTCTCCGGCGCCACGCCGAAGCGCGCCTCCAGGGCGGAGGCCACTGTCCCTTCGGGAAGGGGGCGCAGCTCGATACGCTGGCAGCGGGACCGAACTGTGGGCAGCAGCGTCTCCTCATTCGCGGCCAGGAGCAGGAGCAGGGTCTGGGGGGGCGGCTCCTCCAGGGTCTTGAGGAGGCAGTTGGATGCCTCCTCGCTCAGGTCCTCTGCCCTGTCGAAGATGAAGACGCGGCAGCGGCCCTCGTAGGGCTTCAGGCTGGCCTGGCGCTGCACCTCCCGCACCTGGTCAATGGTGATGACCTTGCGCCCCTCGCTCCCCTCTACCCGGAGCACCACGACATCAGCGTGGCGGCCCGCGGCGATACGCCGGCACTGGGCGCACTCGCCGCAGGGGATGGCGGCCCCCTCGCCGGTAGGGAGAGGCGGAGCCCCGGCCAGGGAAGCTTGAAAGGGGGTAGCCCCTTCAAGCAAATCTTTCCCCCGCTCCTTCGCAAGGAGAGGGGGACCAAGGGAGAGAGGTCCTCCCCCCTTCTCGCAGTTCACGGCCTGGGCCAGGTTCATGGCCAGGGTGCCCTTGCCAACATGAGGAGGGCCAAGGATCAGGTAGGCATGGGCCAGGGCATCGCGAGCCAGGCTCTGCCCCAGGAAGCGCACCGCCGCCTCATGGCCGATGATGCTCCACATGGCTAGACTACATCGTTCCGCAGCAGGTCCTCGTAGGTCTCTCGGCGGCGGATGAGGCGGGCCTGCCCGCTCTTTACCAGCACCATCGCCGGGCGGCCGTTGTGGTTGTACGTGCTGGCCATAGAGGGGCAGTAGGCCCCCGCCGCGGGCAGGGCCACCACGTCTCCCGGCGCCAGGCGGGGCAGCAGGGCGTCTCGCGCCAGGATGTCGCCGGACTCGCAGTACTTCCCGGCGATGGTGGCTGGCTCCAGCACCTCCTCGCCCATGCGGTTGGCCGCCAGGACCTCGTAGCGCGCCCCGTACAAGGCGGGACGGATGTTGTCCCCCATGCCGCCGTCCACCGCCACATACTTGCGGATGCCCGGTATCTCCTTGACCGCCCCGACGGTGTAGAGGGCAACGCCTGCGGGTCCCACGATGGCCCGCCCTGGCTCGATGACGAGCCGGGGCAGGGGCAGGCCCAGGGTCTTCGCCTGGCCCTTCAACGTGGAGGTGATGGCCTCGGCGTACTGCCCGATGGAGGGAGGGCGCTGGTCCCTGGTGTAGGCGATGGCGAAGCCCCCGCCTGGGCTCAGCTCCTCCATCCAAAGCCCCCGGTCGGCGAGCCCGGCGGCGAACTCTATGACCACCCGCAGGGCCAGGGCGTAGGGCTCCAACTCAAAGATGGGCGAGCCCAGGTGGAAGTGCAGCCCGACCAGCTCCAGGTGCTCGCAGGCCAGGGCCCGGCCCACGGCCTCCGCTGCCTCCCCCGTGGCGACGGGGATGCCGAACTTGCTGTCCAGGACCCCTGTGGTGGTGTGGGCGTGCGTGTGGGGGTCAATCCCCGGCGTCAGGCGCAGGAGGATGGGCTGGGTCTTGCCGGCCTGGGCAGCTAGCTTTTCCAGGACCTCCAGCTCGTGCAGGTTGTCCACCACGATACGCCCAATGCCGTACCCCAGGGACTCCTGTAGCTCCTGGGGCGACTTGTTGTTGCCATGAAAGTAGATGCGCTCCGGGGGGAAGGAGACGGCCCTGGCAGCGGCCAGCTCACCGCCGGAGACCACGTCCAGCCCCAGGCCCTCGGTCTGGAAGATGCGGAGCAGGGCGGTGTTGGTGAAGGCCTTGCAGGCGTAGAGGACGGCCGTGTTGGGGTGGCGGCGTCGGAACTCCTCCAGGAAGGCGCGGCAGCGGTTTCGCAAAGTGGTCTCATCGAAGACGTAGAGGGGCGTGCCGTACTCCCTGGACAGCTCGACGGTGTCGCAGCCGCCAATCTCCAGGTGCTCCTTCGCGTTCACCCTGGCGGTATCGGGGAGCACGTGGGCCAGCTCGCGGATGTCCAAGGGGGTCTCCTGGATATGGGTCTTAGGCTGATTATAGCAGGGGACGCCGCAGGGGTGCACCCGCGGCCGGGACACCCCTGACGTTCTACGGTGTGGGGGTTGGTGTGGGCGTCGCCGTGGGGGTGGCCGTGGGCGTCGGAGGCACGGGCGTTGGGGTAGGAGTAGGCGTCACGGTGGGTGTCGCCGTGGCGGTGGCACTCGGCGTGGGCGTGGGTGTCAGCACGGTAACCGTCCTGGGGAACCCCGCAGTGGTGAACCCCTTCGGGGTGATGCCCGGGATAAATCCGCTCTTGGTCACGGTGGCCGAGACCTTGAAGGTCCCCGCTGAGGTGTACGCGTGCGTCCCCTGGAAGGC
>JACQUN010000154.1 GCA_016210285.1 Chloroflexota bacterium | reverse complement strand
GCCATGGGGGAGGTGAAGTACGTCTTGATCTCCTTCCAGGCAATGGCGAAGATGTTGCGCACGGGCTAGGCTTCCTCCTTGGTGGTGAGTCGAAGAAAGATCTCCTCCAGCGACATGGAGACAGGACTGAGCCTCAGGAGCCCCCACCCCTTGTTGACGACCACCTGGGCGACCTGCTCCCGGAGGTCGGTGCCCCGCCGGGTCTCCAGGAGGTAGGTCCCCTGATCCCCTGAACCGCCGGTGCGGCGGATGTTGTCCACGCCCCGGATGTTGCGCAGGCTGTTCATCACCTCCGCCGCCGGGCCGCGAATGTCTGCCTCCACCCGCTCTGCCCCGCGGAGGCGTTGGGCCAGGTTCTCTGGGGTGTCCTCGGCCACCACGGCGCCTTCGTGGATGATGAGCACCCGCTGGCAGACCACGCTGACCTCAGGAAGGATATGGGTGCTGAGGATGATAGTGTGTTCCTTCCCCAGGTCCTTGATGAGCGCCCGGGTCTCCACGACCTGGATGGGGTCAATGCCGATGGTGGGCTCATCCAGAATAAGGACATCGGGCTCGTGGAGGATGGCCTGGGCCAGGCCCACCCGCTGCCGGAAGCCCTTGGAGAGCTTCCCGATGAGGCTCTCGCGGTACTCCTCTAGGCGGCAGATGCCAATGACATCGTCAATCCGCTTTGGAACGCGGCGTCTCTCCATCCCCCGGATGGTGCCCATGAACTCCAGGTAGTCCTCCACGGTCATGTCGGTGTACAGGGGGACCGTCTCTGGAAGGTAGCCAATTTGACGCCGCGCCTCCAACGACTGGTCTACTACATCGTGCCCGGCAATGCGCGCGGTGCCGCTGGAAGGCGGCATGTAGCCCGTGAGGATGCGCATGGTGGTCGTCTTGCCGGAGCCGTTGGGGCCCAACAAGCCAACAATCTCCCCCTTGTTGACACGAAAGGTGACATCCTCGATGGCCAGGAAGTTGCCGTAGAACTTGGTGAGGTTGTTCGCCTCGATGACAGGCTGGGGGGTGCTCACCGTAGGGACGCCTCCTCAGGGCTCTGGCTGAGACAGCGCATTCGATTATAGCACAGCGGCCCCCCCACGCAAAGGGCCGGTTTGACGTCGCGCCGGTTCACGAGCCAGGCAGGAGCGGGTACAATATAGAGACCAAGCTAGTGAT
The DNA here is from genome assembly GCA_016210285.1 of Chloroflexota bacterium. The sequence continues at coordinate 9,647 of JACQUN010000154.1, read as the reverse complement.
GAATCCGGGCCGTCGCCCCCGTGCGCTGGCGCTTGGGCGACGAGTTTGACTGGCACAGGAGGAGGCGTGGGCCAGGAACGAAGACAGGTGGTCAAGTACAACTTCTACCGGGTGGATCCCGCATGGCGGCGGCTATCTGAAACCCAGCGAGACCGGGGAAGGCAGCAGTTCCTGGCCCTGGTTGACGAGTTCTCCGGCCAGGCGGTTATCCGCAGCTACAGCCTGGTGGGGCTGCGAGGGGACGTGGATCTCTTGCTGTGGCTGGTGGCGGACTCCATCGAGGTGCCCCAGGCCCTCGCCGAGGGGAGCTATCGCACCGGCCTGGGCAAGTACCTGACTATGCCCTACTCCTACCTGGCCCTGACCCGCCGTTCCCCTTATGTCCAGCAGCACCACCATGCCGGCCAGGAGGGCGCAGCCTCCGTGCTCCGCATCTCCGACAAGGAGTATCCCTATCTTATCGTGTACCCTTTCGTGAAGACCCACCAGTGGTATCAGCTTCCCAAGGGCGAGCGCCAACGGATGATGGAAGAGCACTTCGCCATCGGCCACAAGTACCCCTCCGTGCGGATCAACACCGCCTACTCCTTTGGACTGGATGACCAGGACCACGTGGTGGCCTTCGAGACCACCAGCCTGGCAGATTTCCTGGAGCTGGTGATGGAGCTTCGCGAGGCCCCGGTCCGCTTGTACACCCAGCGGGATACCCCGACCTTCACCTGCGTCCGCCGCGAGTTGCCCGATGTCCTGGCGAGCCTGGGGTAGACCCAAGGCAGAGCGCAGCAAGCTGCCCCACGTGCGGGCTCCACAAACGAAAGAAAGGGGAACCCCTGCGAGTTCCCCTTTCAGCAAAGCGGCAATCCTCCCCCAACGGGGTCCTCAAGCGTTGCGCAGCGCCTCCCTTGCTTCCCCTGGGGGCCCCGCAGGGCCCTTCGCACCCGGCCCCGGCTAGTGGACCGGCTCGTTGACCTTGCGTGGGGCGACCTTCGTCGCCTCCTTCAGCTCGTTCAGGTCCTTCCCCTTGAAGTAGTCGTAGTTCACGGGGATGTAGCTCTTCCACTGCTCGGGGGTCTGGTCCTCCACGAAAATCGCTGCAACCGGGCAGGCCGGCTCACAGGCCGCGCAGTCAATACACTCATCGGGGTTGATGTACATCTGATTGTCTTCCGTGGTGGTGTAGATGCAGTCCACCGGGCAAACGTCAATGCACGCCCCATCCTTTACCCCGACGCAAGGTTCAGCGATGATGTAGGTCATTCCGGGAGCCTCCTCCTTTTTTGGCAGTCCCCCAGGCTCTTGGTAGGCGGCGCCTTCGGCACCACCCCTGAAACTCATTCTACATGCAGCCGTCCCGCATGGCAACCCCGTGTACTCGTCCAGATGATGAGTGACACCTTGCCTCCTTTCTTTGGTGATGCCATTGGGTGACGAACTGGAGCGGGGTAAGGTAGCCCAGGGCCTGGTGTGGACGCACGGTGTCGTGGGTGCGCTGCCAGGCCAGGAGCTCTCGGTTCAAGACGGCCACCTCCAGGGGTGCAGCAGCACCCCAGCAAGCATCTGCCATCTTGGGGGCGCTGCATATATAATAGTCACGTGTAGGTCACAATTTTCACCGTAGGTAAGGGGAGGTTGCCGGTGTTTCCTGCAAGCTGTGGTCTTGCCCTCAAGGAGTGGGCGGTAACCCTTCGCGCGTTAGACCAGGGGGAGCAGGTTCTCCTGCTGCGCAAGGGGGGCATCCGCGAGCCGGGCAAGGAGTTCCGGGTCCTCTACCCGGAGTTCCTGCTGTACCCCACCTTCGAGCATCAGCGGGAAGAGCTGGTGCAGCCCAGGTGGCGCCCTGCCCTGCGGGAGACGGTCGCGCAGGGGGAGAGCAAGGAGCACGTAACCTTCACCCACTTCGCCCGCCTCCACGAGGTCATTGAGGTCTCCGACCAGGAGAAGGTGGATGCGCTGGCCCCCTGTTACCTGTGGACGACGGACTACGCCGAGAAGCGCCTGCACTGGAAGCCCCGCAAGCCCCTGGCCGTGGTGCTGACGCGCGTGTACCGCATGGCGGAGCCCAAAACGGTGCCTATCCTATCTGAGTACAGCGGCTGTACCTCCTGGGTGACCCTGGCTCAGCAGGTTCCCATTGGCGCCCTGATCCCTGTCCTGGGCGAGGTCGAGTTCCTTCGCCAGGTGGAGGCCGTGCACCGCACCCTGGGCCTGGTGCCAACCTCCACGTGAGGTGACGAAGTGAAGTATCGGAAGCTGGGGAGGACCGGGCTCATGGTCTCGGAGGTGGGGTTTGGCGTGTGGACGGTGAGCACTGACTGGTGGGGCAAGGTGGAGCCGGAGGACGGCGTCAGACTCCTCCAGGACGCGTACAGCCTGGGGGTCAACCTCTTCGACACCGCCGATACGTATGGTGACGGCTTCGGTGAGGAGATCCTCAGCAGGGCCCTGGGTCGGCAGCGCCAGGAGATCATCATCGCGACCAAGGGGGGGTACGACCTCTACGCCCATCCGGTCCGCCAGGGGCACCGGGAGCGCCCCCAGAGCTTCGAGCCCCAGTTCATCCGCTTCGCCTGCGAGCAGAGCCTGCGACGTCTGAAGACCGACTACATTGACCTGTACCAGCTTCACAACCCCAGGCTGGATACGGTTCAGCGGGATGAGGTCTTTGCCCTCCTGAACCAGCTCGTGCGTGAGGGGAAGGTGCGCTACTACGGTGCGGCCCTGGGCCCTGACATCGGATGGTTCGAGGAGGGAGACGCTGCCATGAGGACCCGCGGCATTGCCTCTCTTCAGGTCATCTACAGCATCCTGGAGCAGCAGCCAGCCCGTCGCTTCTTTCCCACCGCCGAGCAGCATGGCGTGGGCCTGCTGTCCAGGGTGCCCCACGCCTCCGAGGTGCTGACCGACCAGTTCCGCAGGCAGCCGCCGGTCTTCCAGGAGGGCGACCACAGGGCCCTCCGGCGGCAGGCGTGGCTCCAGGCGGCGGTCAGGAAGGTGGCGACCCTGGACTTCCTCCTCCAGCACCACCCTACACCCCTGGGCCAGGCGGCCATCCGCTTCTGCCTGGCCCAGCCCGCCATCTCCTCGGTGCTGCCCAACATCACCAGCGGGGAGCAGCTCCAGGAGTATGCAGCGGCCTCTGGGGCTGAGCCCCTCTGTCAGGAGTGCCTGGACCGACTCTTGGGCCTCTATGACGACAACTTTGGCCTGGGAGCGGAGGGGGCGACGGAGGGGCTGCGCACCTCGGCGGCTGGAGCCCAAGCCCCCACCGGCGGCAGCTAGTGTCCTGAGTCAGAAGAATCATATATATTCCCAGCCGCCCTTCGACAAGCTCAGGGCGAGCGGATTAGGGTTCTCCGTTCGTGGTGAGCTTGTCGAACCATGAACGGGGCCGCCCAACAGTCGCTGCATTTATTCAACGAACTAACAACTCAGGACACTAGAGCGGGCCCGGGTTCTGTTGCCACAAGCTTTCAACGTGTGCGTAAGGGGCTACTGAGAAAGCTCTCTGACGTTCTCCCTCTTGGAGGACGCGCGGGATGCGCCCCTCGCCGCATGCTCGCGGATGGGGGGGAGATGACTACTACATCGCCACCATTCAACCCCCGGTCGTGGCCCAGGCGGTGGAGGCTCATGCCTTTCGGGGGCTGGGTGTTACGGTGTCGTGGATGGATGCCCCGGGTCGGTCTGCTGGGGTGGCAAAGGTGCTTGACGGGCCGAGACAAGAGGCCGATAATATGCAGCAAGAAAACCCGAGTTGAACGGGAAAAGTGAGGAGGGTTCTTGAGCTTGCTTCGTGTTCCAAGGATGGCAAACAGAGTGTCCAGGATCATCTCTGTCATCGTATCGCTCGTGGTGATGGCGTCGCTGCTTGTGAGTAGTGGCTTGGCGCAAGCGGCCACGGGGATCGCCAATCCTGGTTTTGAAACTGGGAACTTCTCCGGTTGGAGTGTGTCAGGTTCTGCCCAGGTGGTAACCGGCTATGGCTCCTATGCTCCCAAGGAAGGAAACTACTTCGCCATCGTTTGGGGCGGCTGCGCGACCAACACTGTTTCCCAGAGTTTCACCTTGAGCGCAGGCCAGAAGGTGTCTGGCTGGGCGTTTTTCAAGGCGGAAGACTACCTGCCCTATAACGACTACGGCCAGGTGATCTTGTACGTGGCGCCTACAAACGTCGTGCTGTTCTCCCGCAATGTGGCCGCGGTTGGCAACTACGGCGGCACGCCATGGACGTACTGGGAGTACACAGCACCGTTCACAGGGTCGTACACGCTGTACGCCAACTCAACAAACGTTGGCGACTGCGCTCTCTCCAGCGTCCTGGGCGTGGACGCCCACCAGCCCGCCCTGGTGACTGACAGCGTACCGCCCACGGTTTCCGCCGCTGCTACCCCCGCGCCCAATGGCGCCGGCTGGAACAACAGCGATGCAACAGTGACGATCACGGCATCTGACGCGGACAGCGGCGTCCAGAGCGTTTCATACGCGGTCAACGGCGGGCCAACAGTGACCACACCCGGCAACTCCGCCAGCGTGACCTTCAACGCCGATGGCGTCTACGTGGTGGCCTACAACGCAAAGGACAACGCGGGCAACACCAGCGCTACCGCCTCTATTACCGCCTCCGTTGATGAGACCAAGCCCACTATCTCCGGATCCAAGGCGCCGTTGGCCAACGGCGCGGGGTGGAACATCACAGATGTCACCGTTACCTACACCTGCGCGGACAACCTGTCCGGCGTAGCGTCATGCGCCAGCCCTGAGACCCTCTCGGCCGAGGCTGCGGGCCAGAGCGCGACCGGGACAGTCACGGACGCGGCGGGCAACACGGCCAGCGTTACGGTCAGCGGCATCAACATTGACAAGACCAATCCGACCGCGACGATTACGACGCCAGCGAACAGCGCAGTGTACGTGCTGAACGAAGCGGTCGCCGCCGCCTACTCCTGCGCCGACAGCCTTTCCGGCGTTGTGTCTTGCGCAGGCACCGTGGCAAACGGGTCGAACATTGACACCAGCACGGTCGGCACGCACAGTTTCACGGTGACGTCAGTGGACGCGGCGGGCAACTCCACGTCGGTAACGCACGGCCATAGCGTCCACTACACGTTCAGCGGCTTCCTGCCGCCGCTGCCCCGGACCGGAGGCACGTTCAAGACTGGCAGCACCATTCCCATCAAGTGGCAGTTGACGGATGCGAACGGCAACTACATCAATGACCTGAGCACGGTGGTAGCGCTTATCGTCAACGGCAGTCCTCCGAGCGGCAGTGGTAGGACCGCCCTCCGATACGACACCACCAGTAACCAGTACATCTTCAACTGGCAGACCAAAGGCCTGACACCCGGCAGCTACACCATTGAGCTGAAGCTCTCGGATGGCACGATGCACACGGTCACGGTCGAGTTGAAGCCATAGCTCGTCCGTACCAGGCAATCACGGCAGGCGAGGGGTCCAAACCGGACCCCTCGCTTTTTTGGCATCAAATCCCAGGTTAGTGCATGATAAATGGAATCCGATTGAAGTGCTGTCGCCGAGGTCTATCTTCTGGGCGTGCTCATGCCAAGGCGCATGGCAATCTCCTGGTTGGAGACCCCATCGCCGGCCAGCAGCACCAGCCGTGCCCGCTGGGCCTCTCGGTGCGGCACCGTGCGAGCCCGAGTCCATCGCTCCAACGTGACCCTCTCCTCGGCGCTGAGGTTGATGGCCTTCGCTTTTCGTACCATGCCCGGAGCAGAGCACGGCCACGCTCATTATGCAATGTATTTCGAGGACTGAACACTAGACCCCGGCTCTGGCCATCTCCCCCGGGGCTGAGCGCCCACCTGCTGCCTTCTGCATCTCCCTTTCAATAACCTCAAAGTCCTTCCGTGGCAGCAGGTGGAGCTCCCCCTGGAAGGCCAGGGGCCAGCGCTCCGGCGGCCAACGCTTCACGTACTCAAGGCGCGGCGCCAGCATGCGGGCGTCAAGGGAGTCTGGCTCCTGCAGGATGACCGAGGGCCTGAGATGGACTCGGTAGGGGAGCGCCTCCCCGGGCTGGGGACCCTTCCAGACAGGAGTTCGGTCTTCAAAGGGAGGGGAGGCGACGGTCGCGGTGGCAGCGAACCTCTGGGTCTCCCGGATATAGAAAAGGAGCCGGTCCCCTGGACGCATCCTTTCGGTCTTGCGGCGCTGGCTGCTTCCAAAGCCGTGCTGGGAAACGCCGAGGTTCCGCGTGATGCGGAAGTTCTCCTCGGAGATGGTGACCATCCAGTAGTTCATCCGCCCTCCTCGAGATCCTGGTGCCCTTTCATTGTAGCACTGGCTAGGGTATCCTTTGACAGGGATACGGCAACCTGACGCCGAGTCTCGCAGTCCACGGCCGGAGGGCCTGATGAACTACCGCCTTCTGGGGCGCACAGGGCTGAAGGTCTCTGAGGTTGGCTTTGGCGCGTGGGCCATCGGAGGGAATGCCCACGGCAACAGCTACGGCCCCACCGACGACGCCACCTCGGAACGCGCCCTGCTGCGTGCCCTGGAGCTGGGGTGCACCTTCTTCGACACTGCGGATGTGTATGGCTATGGCCATAGCGAAGAGCTCCTGGGGCGGGTCCTTGGCAATCGGCAGGACGTGGTGGTCGCCACGAAGGTCGGGGGGAATTTCTCCCGCGGCTACACGGTCATGGACTTCAGCCCGCAGCACATTCGCAACGCCTGCGAGCAGAGCCTGAAGCGCCTCTGCCGCGATGTCATTGACCTCTACCAGCTCCACAACCCTCCCTACGACCTGGTCCGCTCCGGCCACACCTTTGCGGTGCTGGAGGAGCTGAAGCGGGAGGGGAAGATTCGCTTCTACGGTGTCTCCATCCATACCCCAGAGGAGGGGATCGCCGCCCTGCGGACTGGAAAGCCGGACACCTTCCAGGTGGTGTACAACGTCCTTCGGCAGGAGGCGGCCTGGGAGCTCTTCCCCCTGGCCCAGGAGCGCAACGTCGGGATCATCGCCAGGGAGCCGCTCCACAACGGCTTCCTCACGGGCAAAGACCAGCAGGACGCCGCCTATGTGCCTGGGGACATCCGCCACTCCTGGCCCAGGGTCTACGTGCGGCAACTGGTCCAGATCGCCGTGAGTCTGCGGTTCCTGGCGCTGCCGGGGCAGCGGAGCTTGGCACAGGCTGCGATCCGCTTTGCCCTGGACAACCCGGCGGTCTCGGTGGTGATCCCTGGCGCCAAGACGCCGGAGCAGGCGCAGGAGAACCTGGGGGCGTCGGACATCCCACCACTCTCCCCCCGAGAGCTGGCGCAGCTTCAGGCAGTGCTGGGGCAGGTCGCAGCGCCATGAGATGTCCCCGCGCCAAAGGCACGAGCTACGCCCCCGCCCGGAGGACCTGGAACATGTGCAGGAAGAGCTTCATCGCCTCTCGGGCGAAGGTGAGCCGCCCCACGGGCCGGGTGGGGTCCATGTGCTGGAAGAACGAGAAGTCGGTGTAGTACACATTCCCGCGGCTTTCCAGGGCATCTGCCAGTCGCCGGGACTCCTGCGATGGGATCAAGTCGTCCTCGCGGTCATGCATGATGAGCACGCGGGCGCGAAGGTCCCCCACGTAGCTGCTGGGCGAAATACGGCGCAGCAGGTCTTGTGTCGCCGCGGGGAGCTGGCGGGTGTAGCTACGTGCCTCCTCCAGGGACACCCCTTTCAGCAGGAAGTAGGCTGCACTTGCCTCCTGGGAGAGAGAGGAGACGTCCAGAGCAGCTCCGGACCCCCCGGAGACAAAGGCCCGGGTCAGCGCCTCTCGCTCGGCGGGGTTGCTCAGCCCTGCGATGAGGTGCCAGGTCACCACTTCCCGGGTCAAGTCACCAGGCTCCCAGGGCCGGGTAGCATCCCCGTAGAAGCTGGTGCGGCTGGCGGTCTGCCGGATCAGGTCCGTGGCATCGTAGTAGCCCCCGAAGAAATTGACGAAGGCCACCTGGTCCCGGATGCTGGCATCAGCCGCTGCTACCAGGGCCAGGGATGCCCCGACACAGAAGCCTCCCATGCCAACCCGATTCCTGTCCACGAGCTCGAGGCCCCGCAGATACTGAAAGGCCGCCACCAGGCGCTCTATCTCCTGAGGCTCTACCCGCTTCTCCGCCATGCCCTCGGACCAGGGCACCATGACAACCATGCCTGCCCGCGCCAGGGCCTTCCCCAGGTTGACGATGCGCGTGTCATCCCGCCCTGCGGGGTTGACACCCAGGAAGAGGAGGACTGCGCCGTACCGCCCTGGCCGCGCCGGCCGGTAGAGGTCAGCGATGCCCTCCCCTCCGTCCTGGGGGAAATGGACCTCATAGCGCATTGGCTCGGGGGCAAACCACTCCTGGGGATGAACGGGGGAGCTGGGGAGCACTTGGGGCACAAAGAGGGCGGTCTTGATAGCAACTCGCCCCTGGTCGGTCAGCAGAAGGAGAGCCACCAGCGCCAGAAGGACGGCAGGAGCAACCCACAGGAACCGTGCGCCTTTGCGGTGGCGGTGCGCTGCGGATATGCCTCCCTGCACTGCTTCCCCCAGGGCGTCCGGCAACTCCCGCGTTCTCGCCCCGAAGGCTCCCGGCGGCGTGCCCAAGGTGGCCTGGAGGGAGGGCGAGCGTGACTATGGGACAGAGGCTGGGAGCGGGTTGCCCGGCGAAGAGTTCCAGGCGCCTTCCTTGATGCGCTTGATGGCCTTGGGGAGAGAGCCGAGGAGGTCGCTGGCGAGGGTGCCGGTGTCGCCAAGCTCCTGGCGAACCAGCTCGCCGGCGGCGCCGTGGAGGAAGACCCCGGCGCAGGCGGCGTCGAAGGGGACCATCCCCTGGGCCTGCAGCCCGGCGATGGCGCCCGCCAGGACGTCGCCGGTGCCAGCGGTGGCCAGGCCCGGGTTGGCAAAGGGGCTGATGCGCGCCCGGCCCTGCGGAGAGGCTACCACGGTGAAGGCCCCCTTGAGGACCACCACCACCCCCCATGCTTCCGCAGCCTCTCGGGCTACCCCAAGCCGGTTCTCTTCAATGTCCCGGACGGAGCGACCCAGGAGTCGGGAGAGCTCTGCGGGGTGGGGAGTGAGGACGGCGGGCCCCTTCACCTGCTCCCACCAGTCAGGGATACGGGCCAGGAGGTTCAGCGCATCGGCATCGAGCACCATGGGGGTGTTCGGGGCAGCTTCGGCCAGGATGGCGTTGCGCACCAGCGCCTCGGCGGCGGGGTCCTGCCCCAGCCCACAGCCCACCAGCACGGCGTCGTATCCGGGGGCGGCCTGCCGCAGCAGGCGCGCGGCCTCCGGGGTGAAGATGCCGGGGATGCTCTCCGGGAGGGGAAGATAGGTTGCCTCGGTGAGCTTGGATGCCACCACGGGCAGCAGGCTCGCCAGGGTGGCCAGGGTGACCAGCCCCGTGCCGACTCTTCCTGCCCCCGTGCACGCCAGGTAGGCCGCCCCGATGTAGTTGCGGGAGCCGGCCACGACCAGGACGCGTCCGAAGGAGCCTTTGTGGGCCCCCAGCGGGCGGGGTGGCAACGCCTGGCGGACCCAGTCGTCACTGATCATCTCCAGGGGGCCATCGGAGGTCAGGTGCGGAGGAATGCCAATGTCCACCACCACCAGCCGGCCCACCCGCTCAGCCCCGGGGAAGCGGAAGAGGCCAAGCTTCGGACACCCCAGGGT
>JACQUN010000152.1 GCA_016210285.1 Chloroflexota bacterium | reverse complement strand
TCATCGGGCTGGTGCCGCTGCTGTGGATAGCCTCCGGGAACGTCGTGTATCTGGGCTTCGTGCAGTTCTACTCCGGGCTGGTCTGGGCAGGTTTCAACTTGGCCTCCACCAACTTCATCTACGACGCCACCACGGCCCGCAACCGGACATCGGTGCTGGCCTACTTCGGCGCAGGGGTGGGCATCGCCAGCAGCCTGGGCGCTCTGGCTGGTGGGCTGCTCATTCGCCATCTGCCCGCGCTGGCGGGCTCGGCTATCCTCAGCATGTTCCTGCTTTCGGGCGTTCTCCGCCTGCTCATGGCACTGGCCTTCCTTCCCCATATCCACGAGGTGCGGAGTGTCCGGCGCATCCCGGCGGCAGAGCTCTTCCACATCATGCTGGGTGGGCGAACAGTTCACCGCCCCGCCAGCCACGGCAGGGTCCACCACCTCCTCCACGGACACAGGGAGGGCGAAGACCGAGCACCGACCCCACACCCATAGGAGGTATCCGGCTCTGTTGACGCCACCCGATCCGTCCCGAGCCTGTCCGAGGAGGCTTTGCCCTAAAAGTGCCTCTAATGTCACCCTGAGCGAAGCGAAGGGTCTGGAGTTGGGGGTCAGCCAAGTATAAACCGGCACCCCACCCCAGATTCTTCACTTCGTTCAGAATGACCTTTGAGGCAAAGCCGTCCGAGGACGATCAACAGAGTCCTCGCTCCCGCTCGTGGTTCGACCAACTCAACGCGAGCGGAGTGGAAGCCGTTATCAAGAGTGCCGAGTTCTGGAGACCTCCCCCACAACACTGCATCCTTCAGGCTCCGGCACAGTGCCCCCGCCTTGAGGCGGCTGCGGGCCGTGCCCTTTGGGGTGTACCCCGGTATGATACGCTAGAGCGGTGGGGTGAACACCGCACAGAGAGGCAAAGCCGTGGCCAGTGAAGGAAGGGCGGACGCAGTTGACCTCCAGGAGGTCTCCTTCTCCTTTGGACGGCTGGAGGTGCTGCGCCGCGTGAACCTTCAGATTCCTTCCGGCCTCTGCTTCGGTTTCCTGGGGCCGAACGGGTCGGGCAAGTCCACCCTCATTCGCATTCTGGTCGGTCTGCTGAGACCCCGGCTGGGCCGTGTGCGCGTCCTGGGCCAGCCACCCTCGCCGCGGATGGCGGCCCAGGTAGGCTACATGCCCCAGCTTTCCGCGCTCTATCTTGAGCTGTCGGTGCTGGAGAACGTGACGTTCTTCGCACAGGTGTACGGGCTCGCGGAGGCAAGGGTGCGGCGGGCCCGGGTGGAGGAGATTGTCCGCCTGGTGGAGCTGTGGCAACGGCGAAACGACCAGGTGATGAACCTGAGCGGGGGCATGCGCCAGCGGGTGAGTCTCGCCTGTGCCCTGGTGCACCAGCCAGCGGTCTTGTTTTTGGACGAGCCCACGGTGGGGCTCGACCCGGAGCTGCGCGTCACCTTCTGGGACTATTTTCGTGACCAGACACGCCGCGGCGTGACCCTCATCATATCCAGTCACACCATGGATGACGCCGCTCGGTGCGACCAGCTCGCCTTCTTGCGAGCCGGCCAGGTCATCGCCCGGGGAACCCCAGAGGGGTTGCAGCAAGCGGTCGGGAGACCAGGCGCCACCCTTGAGGAGGCGTTCCTCCACTTTGCACGGCACGGAAAAGATGGGCATGTCGCGTAGCAGAGTCGCCGCGATCGCTTACCGCATTGTGCGGCAGCTCGTGAGGGACCGGAGAACGCTGGTTCTCATCTTCTTCGTCCCCATCGTCGTGATGACCCTGGTGGGGCTCAGCTTCCCCGAGTCGGCCAGCCCAGGCCTGCTGAGCTTCCTGGCGCCGGCGCTGCTCTCCGCCATGGCCCTCTTCTTCGCCTTCATCCTTACCGGCGTGAGCTTCCTGCGGGAGCGCACCCAGGGCACCCTGGAGCGATTGATGGCCTCGCCCGTCTCCCGTGGGGAACTGGTGGTGGGATACCTGGCGGGCTTCGCCCTCTTCGCTTTCGTGCAGTCCACCATCGTCCTGCTCTTCACCATCTACGCCCTGGACGTGACCTACCGTGGCAGCCTCTGGCAGATATTCGTGTTCCAGATCATCATCACAGTGGGCGCGGTGAACATGGGCATCTTCGTGTCCACCTACGCCCGCAACGAGTTCCAGGTGGTGCAGTTCATCCCCCTTGTTATCCTGCCGCAGATTTTCCTGTCGGGTGTGCTCTGGCCCGTGGAGCAGATGCCGCGCTACCTCCAGTGGGTGTCCGCCTTCTTGCCCCTCACCTATGCGGTGCAGGGCCTCCGAAAGGTCATGCTGGAGGGGCGTGGCCTCGCCGATGTGCCGCTGGAGCTGGGTGTGCTCCTGGCCTTCGCCGTGGCGATGTCAGCGCTGGGTGCAGCGACCCTGCGAAGGGGTTGAGACACACCGGCGGGTTCCCCCCTTGTGCATGGCCCTCCACTCTCCCCCAGCGAGCCAGACCGTCCAGATGATGAGTGACCCTGTGCCTCCTGTCGTTGGCGTTGCCAGTGGGTCAGGAATTGCTGGGGAGCCTGCCAGCGGCAGGCGACCGAAGAATCCCCCTTGGAAACCGGCCAGCCTGGAGAAGCCAGGGAGGAGATCCTGAGCCCGCCTTCGGCGGGCTCAGGATGACAAGCACGACACTGCCGGCAGAACTAAAAGACCCTGGAGGACGGGTACAGGGTCTGAGTAGGGTCAGACACATATCGGACACCAGCCATGAAATCGCTGGGGCGGTATGCTGGTGTCACGATGAGCGTATATGGGGCCATACTGCCGGGGGCGGCGCGTCTGGCACGGCTCCCGGCGGGGCCCAGCGCAGAAGCTGCGCGCCGATGGAACGTGCTGTGC
>JACQUN010000151.1 GCA_016210285.1 Chloroflexota bacterium | reverse complement strand
TTTCCTCACCGCCCAGGATGGTGAGGGCCACGTCCCCAGGGAGGACGCGCATGACGATGAAGAGCACCATAGAGGCTGCCAGAAGGCTTGGAACGTAGAGGAGGAGCCTTCTGGCGATGTACTTCTGCATGCGTGGCCCCCAGAAGGAGATTGCCAGGTCCTGCTCAGCATATATCCGGGGACCCTTCCCTACTTGTCCAGCCAGACGGTGTCAAAGGTATTGTTGTGCTGGCCCCGCACCGCAGGGATGTCCACGCCCTTGACGTAGCTCCGGTAGCCCTGGACCGCCAGCTCCCACCAGAGGGACCAGATATAGGCCTGGTCGAAGACCATGTATTGCTCCAGCTCTCGCGAGAGGCGCTGGTACTCCACGGGGTCCATGGCGTTGGCGATGTCGCCCAGGAGGCGGTCCACCTTTGGGTCGTTATGTTTCACCTGGGCGGTGACACTGGTGCTGGCCAAGTCGGCGACCGCCTCCTCAGGGAAGACAAAGGGGACGGTCCCTACATGGATGTCGAAGGCCCCTTTGCTGAGGCGGTCTGACCGGGTGGCGTTGTCCACCACATCCATGTCCGCCTGGATTCCCAGGGTCCGAAGCTGCTCGGCCATGTACTCACCCCAGGCGGTCCAGATGTCGCGGGTGAGCAGCTTCGTCTTGAACCCGGCAGGCAGCCCGACCTCTGCCAGCAATCGCTTGGCCTCTGCTCGGTCGGCGGTCTTGTCCACGCGGAACCCAGGCTTCTCCAGCACCCCGGGGCCAGCAAGGGTGAGGTTCGGGGCCAGGATAGTTCCGATTACCCCCTGGCCGCCATGCACCGTTTTGACCCCCGCCGGCCGGTCCAGCCAGAGGTTCACGGCCTTGCGCAGGCGGACATCATTCCATGGTGCAATGAGGCCGTTGGGGGCTGGGGCCCAGTGGCTGCTCAGCATCTGGCCGAACCATACCTTGTCGCCCATCTCCCGCTTCAGGATGTCAACCTGTTCCGGGGTCAGGTGGTAGCCGCTGCCGCGAGTTGTCGCGTCCAGGCGCCCTGTGCGGAAGGCGGCGAACTGGGTCGCGGAGTCATTGAACAGGATGAACCGGACCCCATCCAGGTAGGGAAGGCCGGGCCTCCAGTAGCGGTCGAACCGCTCCACCTCGATGAAGGTGGGGAAGTTGTAGTTCTTCATCTTGAAGGCCCCCAGGCCGACCCATCCTACCTTCGACGGGTCAACGTTGGGGTCTCCCTTGGCGATGGCGGGGGCATAGAGGTGTCTCGGTTGGGCGATCTCGTTGCCTGGAACCGTCAGGGAGTTGAGGAATCTCGGATTGGGGGACTTGAAACGTACCCGCACGGTCAGCGGGTTCAGGACATCTACACCCGCAACTGGCCCAAAGAGCTCCGCATTCTCATTGGGTAACCGACCTTTAGGCGGGTTGATGTTCAGCTCAATCCAGAACTTGACGTCCTCCGCGGTGAAGGGGGTCCCGTCGTGCCAAACGACATTGGGACGCAGGTAGAAGGTGAACGCCTCGCCTTTGCCTGTCATCTCCCACCGCTCGGCGAGGTTGGGGATGATGGTCGTGATTTCGTCTGGCTTGCGGGTGACCAGGTTGTTGGGGAACATGGTCTGTTGCCACTGCTGGACGGTGATGCTGGTGTCCCACTGGGGGTCCAGGCGGCGGATGTTGCCCCGGTTGGCGTGGATCAGCACCCCGCCCTTCTTTGGCTGCACGGCGGTGGCGGGCTTGGGTGTCGGTGTGGGGAGGATCCTGGTGGGCGCGGGGGCTGCCACTGCCGCGGTAGGGGTCGGAGCGGAAGGCACGGCAGTCGGCTGAACGGTCGGCGCCTTGGTGGGGGTTGGCGGAAGGGGGGTGGGCGTCGGAGCTGCCCCTTGACAGCCCACCGCCAGGGCCAGGAGAAGAAGGACCAGTCCAAGTAGCCAGGGTGTGCGGGCCATTGCTGCGCGTTTCACGACGTTACCTCCCTTAGGAGTGGTTACCCATCGGGATAGGTTCCAGGCCGTGTTCCGCGATGATGGTGTATGTGTTCGAACGGGCTGGCAGCCCGTCTTCGACTTTGGAAAAGAGGGAACTACCCGCTACCCTTCATGTGCTCTTGCCGATGGTGGGCGTGCGCGCCAGGTCCATCAAGGGAGTGACCCGCTCCAGAGACTCGAACCGCTCGATATGCCGCAGGAGGGCGTCCGCTTCTTTCCGGGCCAGAACCCGCTGGGCGCAGTCATGGTACTTGGCGAGTCTCCCTTCCCAGGCCAGCGGGTTATCCCAGATGCCGAGGGGGCGGTCCACCCGGTGGGTGTAGGTGGAGCCGTCTCTGTTCCACACCGTCACCCTGGCGTAGGCGTGCTCGAAGTCCGCCCTGCCCTGGGGGTTCTCCACCACGGTAGCCCGCTTCAGCATGGCCTCCATGTCCGGGGCAAAGCGCCGCTCGTCCCGGAAGGTGTCTATGACCACCTTCCCGTCCAGCAGGGCCGCCGAAACGGTGTAGTGGATGCTGAACTTGCCATCCAGGCCCGTCTTGGGCTGGGGACGCCAGGTGGCGCCGTTCCCCTTTGGGACCTCCACCTCCACCCGCTCGATCTCCTGGGGGTTCAGATGGTGACGGCGCCTCAGCTCCAGGGCAGCGTCGATACTCCAGTGGTTCCAGTACTGGGCCGGGTATTTCTTGACGATCAGGCCTGGGTCGAGAATCCGGTACGGATTGCCGAACTCGTCCACCATGCCATCCAGGTCCAGCTTGTTGCCAAAGAAGGACTGATTGTACCCCTCGCGGGCCTCCAGGACGTCCTCACTGGCGGTGTACCCCCGCTCCGCCAGGAGGGCGGACTCCAGCCCCATGCGGGCGGCATGGCCGCAGTGGGTGGACTTGGTCATCGTGCCGCTGTTGGCGGTGATGCTGGACACCCTGGAGGCGGCGATGCCAATAGCCATGCGGGTCTTCCACTCGTCAAGCCCCATCAGCTTGGCGCAGGCGGAGGCGCTGCTGAGCATTCCCGAAAACCCTGGGTAATGCAGTCCCCCGCCCCTGGGCGGGGCCCCCGCCTTCACCTCTGCCACTCGAAGGCGGCCATGCACCTCGAACCCCAGCACCAGGGCCAGGGCAACCTGGCGCCCTGGATAACCCCGGTGCTCCGCCAGCGCCAGCAGGGCGGGCAGGACCGGGCCCGTGGGGTGAGTCGGCGGATTCCATTGGAGCTCGTAGTCCATGGAGTGGCAGAAGCTCCCATTGGCGAAGGCTGCGTGGACCATGTGGGTCTTCATGCCACGTCCGACGACGGTGGCCTGAGGAGGGCCCCCCAGCCCGTGCACGTACTCCGTCAGGTGCTCGGCAAGGGGCTCCTGGGAGCCTGCGAGCATGTTGGATACGCCATCAAGCAGAATCTCCCGGACCACCTGGATGGCCTGCTGCGGAAGGCTCTCGTAGGTGGTTTGGGCCAGCACGCGGGCCAGTCGCTCCGTTGCCCCCATCGCCTTCTCCCGCTGCGCGTGGTCTCCTCGTACCCAGCCCGCCCGTCCCGTCTCAACCCTGTGACGCCCGCTTGCGCACCGTTGCTGACCACGACAAGACTATCTGAGACCCAACGCCATGTCAATACTCACCCCCTGGTAAAACCGCAGGGGCCAGAGGCTTGGAAGCCTGGCGTGTGTGCCCATTCGATTTGAGGCTGGCCAGGGTCAGCTTGCGCCGCAGGTGGGCGATCTGGGCCGCCAGCGGCAGCCCTTTGGGGCAGTAGTCCTGGCAGGCCAGGAACCCGACGCACCCGAAGACCCCCTCGTCGGTCGCCACTACCTCAAAGACCTGGGCTGGGGACCTGTGGTCCCGCGGGTCCGCCAGGAAACGGGCGATGCGGAGCAGCCCTGCCGCGCCCAGGTAGTCTGCCCGCATCTGGGCAGCCCCGCACGAGGCAAGGCAGCAGCCGCACTCGATGCACCGGTCAAGCTCGTACACGGCCTGGGCCTGCTCGTTGGACATGCGCTCTTCCGGTCTGTCCGGATCAAAGGGCTCTTGGCTGTGAATCCAGGACTCCACCCGCTCACCCATCCCCCTGAACCAGCTCCCAGTATCCACCGAGAGGTCTGCCACCAGGCGGAAGAAGGGCAAGGGCATCAGGGTGATCCGCTTGGGGAGCTCCGCCGTGCGCGTGCGACAGGCCAGGCGGGGCCGCCCGTTGACCATGACGGCGCACGAGCCGCAGACCGCCGAGCGACAGACAAAGTCGAACTGCAGGGATGGGTCCAGCTCCTCTCGGATGCGGGTGAGGGCGGTGAAGAGGGTCATCCTGGGCGTCTCGTCCAGGTTGAACCCCTGGAGTCTCGGCGTTGAGTCAGGGTCATAGGGGTTGTGGCGAAAGATGCGGAAGATGAGCCTTCTGCTATCCATGGACACGCTCCTTGGCCGCCACGACCTTCCCTTCCCCATAGCCGCGATCCCCCGGCGGCAGCTCGGTGATGTGGACCAGCTCGTAGGTGAGGCGTGGCAGGTCAGCGCCAGGAGGCCAGGTGGCCAGGGTCCGCTTCAGCCAATGCACGTCGTCCCGGTAGGGGTAGTCTTCCCGGTAGTGGCTCCCCCTGCTCTCCGTGCGTTCCCTGGCCCCGTAGGCGATGGTGAGGGCCAGGCGCAGCATCCCTGGGAGGCGAAGCGCCGACGCCACCTCTGGGTTGGCGCCCTTGCCGCTGGAACGCAGGCCCAGCCCGTGGGACCGGTGGAGGAGCTCCTGGAGCTCCTCCACCGCCTCCGCCAGGTCCGTTCCGTTGCGGAAGATCCCAACTCTCTCCGTCAGGATACCCTCCATGCGACGGCGCAGGTCATAGACATGCTCGGCGCCGCCTGAAAGGAGTCGGTGAATCCGGGTTTCCACCCTGGCCTGGGCATCCTGGGCCAGGCCAGTGGCCAGCCCTTCCGGGAAGGGCGTCAGGAGCCACTCCAGGTCCTGGACGATACGCCTTCCTACCACCATTCCCATCACCAGGGTCTCGGCGAGGGAGTTGCCTCCCAGGCGGTTGAAGCCGTGCAGGTCCCAGCAGGCAGCCTCGCCGGCAGCGTAGAGGCCTTCGAGCCCGTAGGCATGCCCCTCCCGGTGGGTTCTGACGCCGCCCATGCTGTAGTGCTGGGTTGGCCTGACGGGGATGAGCTGGCGCACCGGGTCAGTCCCCAGGAAATCCTGGCAGATGGTTGCGACCTCTCTCAGGTTGGCGTGGATGTGCTTGGCCCCCAGGTGCCGGATGTCCAGCCAGAGATGGGGCCCATAAGGGCTCGAAACCCCGAAGCCCTGGCGCATGTGGTGGACCATGCGGCGGCTTACCACGTCGCGGGAGGCGAGCTCCTTCTTCTGGGGCTCGTAGTCCAACATGAAGCGGTGCTCCTTCTTGTCCAGGAGATACCCTCCATCGCCCCTGCACGCCTCACTCACCAGGATGTCCCCCGGGACAACCCCTGTTGGGTGGAACTGGACGGCCTCCATGTTCCCCAGGGGCACGACCCCGGTGTCCAGGGCAAGAGCCATTCCGGTCCCTTCGTTGATGACGGCGTTGGTGGAGTGGCCGTAGATGCGTCCGTGGCCGCCCGTGGCGATGACGGTCGCGCGGGCGAGATAGGTGCGGAGCTCGCCGGTGCGCAGGTCCCTGACGACGGCGCCGTAGCAACGCTGCCCGTCGTGAACCAGGGCCACGGCCTCTACCCGGTCATGGACCTCGACGCCAAGCTGGAGAACAACGTTGTCCAGGGTGTACACCAGGGCGTGGCCGGTGCCGTCGGAGGCGAAGCAGGCCCGCCACCTCTTGGTCCCGCCAAAGTCCCTGGCGGCGATGAGCCCTTCTTTCTCCGGGAGCTCCTGCACGACGGTCCCATCCGCCAGGGTGCGGGGACCGGCCTCCACGCGGCTCCAGGGGCAGCCCCAGGAGGCCATCTGCCGCACCGCCACCGGAGCCAGGTTGACGAAGAGGCGCACCACGTCCTGGTTGTTGCCCCAGTCGCCACCTTTGACCGTGTCGGCGAAGTGGACGTCAGGCGAGTCGCCCTGGCTCATGGCCATGTTGCCCAGGGCGGCCTGCATCCCCCCCTGGGCCGCCGTGGAGTGGGACCGGCGCGGCGGGACAAGAGAGAGCACCAGCGCCCGGAGGCCGTGAGAGGCGACCTCGACGGCCACCCGCTCCCCTGCCAGGCCGGCCCCTATCACCAGGACATCGGTCATCAGGGTGGTCATTGGCTCCCTCCTACCCGGTACAGGGCAAACAGGATAGCACCGCCCAGCCCCAGGGCTACCGCCGTCCATGCCGTCAGGATGCCGTGGGCCCAGGGACGGGAGAGCAGCCCCCATTTTGTGGCCAGGCGGTAGAGCCCAAGGGAGATGTGGGCCTCCACCAGCACCACGAAGGGGATGTAGAACCACAGGTAGATGCCGTACACTCGCGCCCCGCTTTTCAGCGCCTGGATGGGTAGGTCGGTGAGGATCACCCAGAGGTGAATGGAGACCAGCACCAGCATGGCCACCCCTGTAAGCGCCTGAGCAGCCCATGCCCAGGTGTCCAGGTGCCGCAGTGACCGCATGTGGCGGAGCAGTGTGCTCTGGGGCTGGAAGGCTGTTGGGACCTTCCGGGCCGCCACGAGGATGTGGCCGAAGAGCAGCACCATGAGCAGTGGCGCGCCGGCCTGCAACAGGTAGTACCTCTCCAGGAAGGAGGCCAGGGCGTCCATGGACTGTGTCCCCAGCAGGACGGAGAAGAGGAGCCCCAGGTGCAGGACCATGAAGCCCGAGAGCGCTACACCGCTGATGCTGAGGGCGAGCTCCAGGCGGCCAGGGGCCCGCGACGGATGCGCTGTGGCCATTGCGGCTCTGGGCAGCGCTGCCCACTGCGCCCCGGAATGGGTGTGGGGGAGCCCTCCCAGAGCGTGGCCACGGGCTGTTGTTGACCGAACTTCGGGTGACGCCATTGTGTTCACCTCTCCCGCCGAAGTGCCAGCCCCCCAGGGAGACCGAGACCTCGAAGTCATGGCAGGCAACCCTTAGCAGGGCGTAGGCGGGCGTTGGCCCGCTCAGGCAACCTGCCTCTTCTCCTCCGCCGGGGCCCTGAGCCTCAGCTCCTCCTTTGGCGGCGCCGTCTCCTCCTCGCTGCGGAACACCCGTTCCCCCGGCTTCAGGTCGAGGACGGCCCGGGCATACTCGGAGACCCTCTCCACGACCAGTTGGGGGTCCGCGACGCGCCGGAACAGATACTGGGGGGTGTCAATGTAGGCTTCCACCTGCTCTGGAGGAAGAGGCGCCCGCTTGCGGAACTCCTCTACCTCTGCGGCCAGGGTCCTCTCACTGGCTTCGGGGTAGAAAAGGAGCACGTAGCGTGCCACCTTCAGGCCGGCTACCTGGACACACCCGTAGCGGGGCGCGGCGCATTCGCGGCGGTCGGCATAGTAGCGGCAATACCGTACGCCGCTCGCCATCAGGTCTTCCAGGGTCTGGATCTCGGTGGTGTCCAGGCGCATGGTGCAGGGATCCCCCTGATAGATCAACCGTTTGTCCTTCATCGCGCTACCTCTCATACCTCTTCTCCTTGCTACTTTCAGTTTGTCACCCCCGCCAGCTCACCGCATCGGTCTCCCGTCCGCTCTTCCCCATCCTTTGGGAGGGCAGTCACACCAAAGTTCTAGTACCAAAGCATGACGAATTGCGCATATTGCGTATTTTTTCACAAGGGGCTACAATGATGAGAGACGGTGAAGACAAGACTGGTCCGAAAGGATTCCTCCCTATGGATGCAACGCGGATTCTCCTGGTGGACGACCACCCGATGCTCCGGGAGGGGATCCGTGACCTCCTTCGACACGAACCTGACATGGAGGTCGTCGGGGAGGCAGGAGATGGACTCCAGGCGCTGCGCTTGGTCGAGAGCCTGTCGCCCACCATCGTCCTGATGGATGTGGTGATGCCGGGGCTCAACGGCCTGGAGGCCACCCGAAGGATCAAGAAGGTCAGCCCTTCCACCGCCGTGGTTATCCTTACCGCCTATGACGATGATCGGTATATCTTGGGCCTCCTGGAGGCGGGTGCCGCGGGCTACCTGCTGAAAACGGCCACCAGGAAGGAGCTGGTTGAGGCGGTTCGGGCCGTCCGCGCTGGCGAGGCGGTGCTGCATCCCCAGGTGGCCGCCAGAGTCCTGGCCAGAGCCCTGCGTGCCCCCACCGCCACCGCCGCGGGCACTGGGGAAGCCCTGACCTGTCGAGAGCTGGAGGTGCTCAGGCTGGCCGCCCAGGGGAAGAGCAACAAGGAGATCGCCGCCCAGCTCTCCCTGAGCTTGCCTACTGTCAAGTCGCACCTTGCGAACATCTTCAGCAAGATGCATGTCGCCTCGCGCACGGAGGCAATCCTGGAAGCCCTCCGGCGCGGCTGGGTGGGCCTGGAGGCTGAGGAGGAGAGGGCCCCCGGTTCCCCTGTCCCCAGCACATAGGGGGGCGAGTCCGAGGGGCCGCGCGGAGGCCACCCAGGGGCGTTCGGAGGGTCGCAGGCGGCAGGCAGAGCGACTGCGGATAGGAGTCCATGGCACAAAGGGCCGTGTCAGGGGCAGGCGCCACTCACCAGGGCCTGTTGCATCAGGGCAGACAGGGGAGTGAGGCTGTTTTCCTTCGGCTCCCCATCCCTGCTCGCCGCAGGGGTCTGTGGCTCTTCATCATGCTCGCCGTGGGCATCCTGCTGCACTATGGCGACAGCCTGCCGGTTCTTTCTACTGCGGCTGCCCACACCCCTCTGGCCCTCCAAAACCGGCAGTCCCTGGAGCGGGTCCTCTTCCTCCTGCCTGTCATCTACGCCAGCATCGTCTTCGGGGTCCGGGGCGGCCTTGCTACGCTGGCCTTTGCGGCTGCCGCCATGCTGCCCAGGGCGGTCCTGGGCGCCGGCGACCTGATCCAGGCCCTTCTTCAGACTGCGGGTGTTTCTCTTACGGGGGGTCTCTTCATCCTTTGGGTGGCCTCGGAGCGGCGGAGGGTGGAGCACGCCAGCGCCCTGGCGCAGCGGGTCCTCGTGGCCCAGGAGCAGGAACGGCAGCGCATCGCCAGGGAGCTGCACGATGACACGACCCAGATGCTCTACGTGATGGCCCAGCGCCTGGAACGCCTTGCCTCGAACTGCGGCTCGAAGCTGGGCCCGGGAGGGTCCAGCCAGGTGCATGAGTTGCGGGGCATGGCGATCCAGGCGGAGGCGGGTCTGAGGCGGCTGGTGCAGGACCTGCGCCCCCGCATCCTGGACGACCTGGGGCTTGTCCCCGCCCTGGGGTGGCTGGCAGAGGAGTTCACCCGGCTCTATGGCCTGCCGGCCCATGTGGAACTGGATGGTGCGCCCCCGGACCTCCCTGCTGAAGCGCAGCTCCTCCTCTGGAGGATCGCCCAAGAGGCTTTGCATAACGTGGGCAAACACTCTGCCGCCTCGAAGGCAGTCGTCTCCTTACGCTGCACGAGATCCAGGCTCCGGATGGTCATCCGCGACAACGGCAAGGGGCTTGACCCGGCGCGGGCGATGCGGGAGATGCATCGCAGCGGGAAGCTGGGGCTTCTGGGGATGCAGGAAAGGGCTCGCCTCCTGCGAGGAAGCCTGTCCATGCACTCGGAGCCGAGGCGTGGCGCCAGCGTAGTCGTGGAGGTGCCCCTGCCGGTAAGGCAGGTGTGAACCCTTGCCGCTCTGGTGGCCGTGGCATGCGCTAGCTGCCGCACCTGTGCCCCGCGCGCTCCCCCAGGCGCCTGCTCTTGTTTTCGCAGTGTCATTCCTGCCCCCCAAAGCCTCTGATGAGCGCGGCGGCTGTGGGGGGTGACGGAGACACCGGATGAGGCAGCGTGGAGCCTTCCCCCCAGTGCACCCTTGCCCTTGACACCTTTGGGAGTCACGGCTACCCTGTACCCTGCTGCCTCTGCCGTGGGGAAGCAAGGTGCGCCTCAAGGGCAAGGGGACTGGGTCGCCGCTGGCGCACGCTGGCCTCCCAGGCCGAAGGCATGTCCCCTATCCTGCTAGCTGAAGGGCCGCGATGTTCAAACCCGTCTCCTCGAAGGTGGACTTTCCCTCTCTTGAGGAGCGCATCCTGGCGTTCTGGAGGGAGCGGGAGGTGTTCCGACGCACCTGGGACGAGCGGGGGGGTGCGCCGCTCTTCGTGCTCTATGAGGGCCCCCCCACCGCCAACGGCAGCCCGGGCATCCACCATGTCCTGGCGCGGGTGTACAAGGATGTCATTCCCCGCTTCAAGACCATGAAGGGCTACCGCGTCCTCCGCAAGGGCGGGTGGGATACCCACGGCCTGCCGGTGGAGCTGGAGGTGGAGAAGGAGCTGGGCATCTCCACCAAGCCCGAGATCGAAACCTATGGGATCGAGCGGTTCAACGCCCGCTGCCGCGAGTCAGTGTTCCGCTACGTCAAGGAGTGGGAGGCGATGACGGAGCGCGTCGCCTTCTGGATCGACATGAAGCACGCCTACGTCACCTGCGAGAACGACTACATCGAGAGCGTCTGGTGGATCCTGCGCCAGCTCTGGGATGCGGGGCTGATCTACCGAGGGGTGAAGTCTGCACCCCACTGTCCCCGCTGCGTCACCACGCTGAGCTCCCACGAGGTAGCCCTGGGCTATCAGGAGAACACCCCCGACCCTTCCGTCTATGTCCAGTTTCGAGTGGTGGGGGGTGAAAGCCCTCTGGCCCGGGAGCTCGCCTCCGGTGGCGCCCCCGTGTACATCCTGGCGTGGACCACAACGCCGTGGACCCTCCCCGGCAACACGGCCCTGGCGGTCCACCCACAGGCTGAGTACTCCCTGGTGGAGGTGGAAAAGGACGGGAAAAAGGAGCGCCTGGTCCTGGCCACGAAACTCCTGGGAAGTGCCCTGGTGGGTGACTACACCGTCCTCCATGGAGGCATCCGGGGCGAGGCGCTGGAGGGCCTGCGCTACGAGCCCCTCTACGACCCTTTCCGATACGAAGCTGCCTGGCCGACCCCCTCCATCCACAACCAGCCGGACACCATCGTCCGCCTGCGCCCCGACGGGGGTGCGAGCCTTGGCCGGCGCGACTCCTTCCCGGGGACCTACCCCGTCATCACCAGCGACTTCGTGACCCTGGAGGACGGAACGGGAGTTGTTCACATCGCCCCTGCCTTTGGGCAGGAGGACTACGAGGCGGGGTTGCAGCACGGCCTCTACTTCGTCCAGCATGTGGACCTCCAGGGGAAGGTGCTGGGGAGGTATCCCTTCGCAGGCAAGTTTGTCAAAGAGGCCGACCCGCTGGTCATGGAGGACCTGGCGCAGCGCGGCCTGCTGTACGGGCGGGGCGTGTACCACCACACCTACCCCTTCTGCTGGCGGTGCGATGCGCCCCTCCTCTACTACGCCAAGCCCTCCTGGTACATTCGGACCACCGAGGTCAAGGACCGCCTGGTCAGTGCCAACCAGGAGATCAACTGGTTCCCGGAGCACGTCAAGGAGGGGCGCTTCGGCGAGTGGCTGCGCAACAACGTGGACTGGGCCATCTCCAGGGAGCGCTACTGGGGCACACCCATCCCCCTCTGGGGACACCCGACGCCGGATGCGCTCCAGTACCACTACCAGATGGGGGGTGATGAAGAGGATGCCTACCTGTGCGTCGGCAGCCGGGAGGAGCTAGAGGGCCTTGCGGTCAAGGAAGACAAGGCGCGGGTCAGCTCGCTGGACCTGCACCGGCCATACGTCGATGCCATTCAGGTGCGCTGTCCCACCTGCGGCGAGGCGATGCGCCGCATCCCGGAGGTCATGGACTGCTGGTTTGACTCCGGTGCCATGCCCCTGGCCCAGTTCCACTACCCCTTGGAAAACGCCACGGCCCCCCAGGACGGGCGCTACCCCGGCGACTACATCTGCGAGGCGGTGGACCAGACCCGGGGCTGGTTCTACTCGCTTCACGCCGTCGCCACGCTCCTGGAGAAGGCCACGGGTGGCAAGGTCACAGCCCCCTCCTTCCGCAACGTTATCTGCCTGGGCCTCGTCATGGACGAGAAGGGCGACAAGATGAGCAAGTCTCGTGGGAACGTGGTGAACCCCTGGGACCTGCTCCGTGCTCACGGTGCGGACGCCCTGCGCTGGTATCTCTACACCGCGTCAGCGCCGGGGAACTCCCGTCGCTTCTCCGCGGGCCAGGTGGAGGAGGTGGTTCGGCGCTTCCACCTTATCCTGTGGAACACCTACAGCTTCTTTGTGACCTATGCCAATCTGGACGGCTTCGACCCCTCCGCAAGTCCCAAGGTCATGCCCACCTCTGACCTGGACCGCTGGGTGCTCTCGGAGCTCAACATGCTGGTGGGAGAGGTCAGCCAGCTCCTTGACTCCTACAACCCCACCGATGCAGGGCGCAGGATCGAGGGGTTTGTGGACATGCTGTCCACCTGGTACGTTCGCCGCAGCCGCCGCCGCTTCTGGAAGAGCGTGAACGACGAGGACAAGCTCTCTGCCTATCACACCC
>JACQUN010000155.1 GCA_016210285.1 Chloroflexota bacterium | reverse complement strand
GCCCAGCTCTGGCCCCCGCTCCTGACCGCAGGCGACCCCACCGCCGGGGCAGGGGCCACCGCTACCCTGCTGGGGACCTCCAAGCGCAAGGACGGCTCCAGCCAGGTCACCTACAACGGGTGGCCCCTCCACTACTTCAGCAGGGACCAAAAGCCGGGGGACACCACAGGTCAGGCGGTGGGTGGCGTTTGGTTCGTCATCTCCTCTGAAGGAAAGCAGGTTGGTGTCGCCCCAACGCCTACTGCCGCCCCAGCGCCTGCGCCCACGACGACCCCCGTCGCTGCAACACCCACGCCCAAGCCGACAGCCCAGGCGAGGGAGATCAAGGTAAGCCTGGTGGACTTCCAGATAGTGCCATCAAGCATCTCGGTGCAAACCGGGGAGATGGTGCGCTTCACCGCCGCCAACAATGGGAGCGTGCCTCACACCTTCACGTTTCACGCGGGCAACCAGAACGTGAACCTGACCCTCTCCCCAGGGCAAACCTTGAGCTCCGATGCCATGTCGTTCTCCCAGTCACAAAACACCAGCTACTTCTGCGAGTTCCACTCCAGCATGGCGGGGAGCCTCGTTGTGGCCGCCCAAACCCCAGCAACGACTGACTCAGGGTACAGCTACTAGTCAGCGCTTCTGAAACACCAGCCATTCTGCCGGGCCAGGCGAAACGCAGCGGGCGGCGCAACCAGGGAGGGCCGCCGCCCGCTGCGTTCGTCTTTTCCATTGCCCCTTTGTCGCGGCTCCTGCTATACTTGGGCTGGCAATCACCGGGGCTGCTCTGACCCCTAGCCGGCCCGAGAGGAAGCTCCTGTGGCCCTGACTGTCCTGGTGCTGTACGATGCTACAGGCTCCCAGATGCAACACCTTGCGGAGGCCGTGGCCCAAGGGGCAAGAGAGATCTCGGGCGTCCAGGCTGTCCTGCGGACCGCCGCTGAAGCCACGAGGGGGGATCTTCAGGTCGCCGATGCTCTCATCGTGGGCTCGCCCAACTGGAGCGGCGTCTCGGGGGGAATGAAGACCTGGCTCGATACGCAGGGGGACCTCTGGGAGGAGGGGACGCTGGCGGGGAGGGTGGGGGCAGCCTTCGCCGCTGGCCGTGGCCGCCACAGTGGCCTGGAGTTCACCCTCCTGGCCCTCCTCCACTGGATGCTGGCGTGTGGAATGGTGGTAGTGGGTCTCCCCTGGAGCGACACCATGCGCCTCTCCGGCTCCTACTACGGGGCGACCTGCGTCGGGGCTATCACGGAGGAGGACCTGAAGCAGGCACGTGCCCTGGGCGCTCGTGTGGCAGACCTCACGGTGAAGCTGCGAACCAACGTTTCGAGTAGATGACACGCTGCCGCAGGCGTCCGCTGCCCTGGGCTGCGTTTTGAGGGGGAGGGTCGAGCCTATGCCTGAAGTGGGAGAGCAGGCGCCGGATTTCTCGCTGCCCAGCACCAGGGGCCCACTACGCCTTACGGACCTGCGCGGAAAGAAGGTGGTGCTTGCCTTCTACACTGAGGACAACACCCCCGGCTGAACCCAGGAGGTCTCCTCCTTGAGGGAGGAGTACAGGGCCGTCCAGGAGGCAGGCGCAGAGGTGGTTGCCATCAGTGCCGATAGCCTGGAAACCCACGGTCGGTTCTGCGAGGCCATCGGGGGATGCCCCTTTCCCCTGGCCAGCGACGAGGGGTTGCATGTCGCCCGCCTCTACGATGTCCTGGGGGAGGATGGCAAGCGCAGCCGCAGGGCGGTGTTCGTCCTGGACGCTGAAGGGAGGATCGTCCACAAGATCCCCTGGTATCAGCCGGGGAATGTGGGCCAGTTCCTGGAGGTGTTCCAGGCGTTGGGTGTGGTGTAAAACAGCTACCGGAAGAGGCGGGCAAAGGCGGCGTCCGCTACTGCGAGGATCACCGCGGCGGCCACGACCACGAGGATGACCAGCACCAACAGGGGCCAGCGAGAGGCGAGCGGACGCGGCCCCTCAGCCTCGGGGAGGTCGGGCGGGAGCACCTCCAGGAGTTCCCGCGCCCGATCCTCGTTGGAGCGGGGCACGTAAATAGCATAGGGGAGGTTGGCGGCAGGCCCCCACCCCCCTGGCCCGACGCCCTGAGAACGCACCACGCAGGGGATGCCCTCAGCCAGGAGGCGCTGCTCCGCCAGGCGGGCCAGGGGCTCGCCCTGGAACACAGCTATGCGAACGGAGCCCTGCTCCCCACGGTGTTCCACAACCCCTCCGCGTCGCGCTACGGCTCTTCCCAGTCCACCACCCGTCGCTGGCGCAGCTCGGCAATCTGGGAATCGCTATACCCTAGCTCCCGAAGGACGGCCCTGGTGTGCTGCCCCCTGAGGGGACCGGGGCCCACCCTCCCGGGCGTGAGAGAGAAGGTGATGACAGGGCTGTGTCGCCAGAAAGCGCCCCATCGCGGGTGCTCCACCTCGGTGGTGAAGCCGTTCTCCTGGACGTGAGAGTCCTCCGCAAAGAAGTGGTACATCCCTCGGTCTTCCGCCTGGACACATGCCACATCCGCCGCCGCCAGGGTCTGCTCCCAGGCGGCGGCCGGGCGCGTGGCGAACACCTGCGCCAGCACCTCTGCCAGGGCGTCATCGTGCTGCCGTCGCGCTTCCCCCGTGGCAAAGCGGGGCTCCTCCAGGAGGTTCTTCCGCCCGATGGCGGCGCACAGGGCACGCCACTCGTGCTCGAACAGGCAGGCCAGGAAGACCCAGCCCTTCTGGGCCCGATACAGCCGGTACAGTGCATGAAGGCCATAGCCCCCAGCATCCGGAAGGGGACGGAGCGGCTTCCCTTCATACCAGAAGAAGTCGTCGGCGTTGGCGTAGGCATTAGCCCCCAGCATGGTCACCTCCAGGTACTGGCCGATGCCGTAGCGCTCCCGGGCGTAGAGACCCAGCATGATTCCCGTGGACACTGCCATCGAGGTGTTGGGGTCGGGATTGCTGTCGTTGGCGCGGGCCAGCTTGCGGGAGAGCTCCTTGATCTCCTCAAGAGAGAGGGGTGCATCCGGGGGAGGCAGGACTCCACGGCCAAGCTGGGTGAGGGCTCCTCCCAGCACAGCCCCGGGGATGGGGTGCATAGCAGGGCGGTGGGAGTATGGCCCCTTGGAGCCATACCCAGCCACGTACAGGTAGACCAGCCTCGGGTTGAGCGGGCGGAGCTGGTCGTAGCCAATCCCCAGACGCTCAGGGGCACCGGGACGCATATTGTGGTGCAGGACATCTGCCCTCGTCACCAGGGCGCGGAGGATCTGCTGCCCCTCCGGCGTCTTCAGGTCCACCGACACGCCTTCGGTGCCCCCCATAGTCCTGTTGGCGGTCACGCCCCTGACGTTGCCCCGCATCCAGTCCCCTTCCAGCGTCTCCACGCGGATGACCCGAGCTCCCAGCTCCGCCACCAGGGACCCCCCGAGGGGGCCAGCGATGACGGTGGAGAGGTCAAGAACGGTGATCCCCGCCAATGGGTGGGGGGGCAGCCCGGCCTGGCCGAGGGAAGAGGCCCCGGTCGAGGCGCTTCTGATGCTCCCCAGGACCTCGCCGGTGTGCTCACCCGGCCTGGGCGCTGGGCCCTTGATGCTCCCCGGGGTGGCGCCCATCACCAGCAGCGGACCCAACTGGCGCATCACCCCCACCTCGGGGTCTCGCACCTCCTGGATATGGCCGTTGTACACCACCTGGGGATGGTCCAGTCCCTCGTGGGTGTGCAAGAAAGGCTCGGCAGCCACGTCCCTGGTGTGGTGGACGAAGATCTCCATCCACTCGTCCAGGGTCTTCTCCTGCATCCGTTTCAGGATCATCTCCCGCAGCGCCTCCCGGTTCTCCTCGCTGAGCTGGGGAGCCGTGGCAAACCGCGGGTCCTCGAAGACCGCTCCCAGGCCGATGGTGTGCAGGGAGGCCCGAAAGAGGCGGTCCACCAGGTTGGCGAGCTGGATCCAGCGTCCGTCCTTGGTGCGGGCAGGCGTGTACCCCAGGTGGGTCATGCGGCGTGGGTCGCCCTGGGGGTCGTTGGGGAACCGCTCCGGGTCTCGGATCATCATCTGCCAGACGATCCACTGGTGCATGTCATAGGGGGTGAGCGCCTGCAGGAGGCTCGTCTCCACCTTTTGCCCCTGCCCGGTTCTGTCCCGCACGTACAGGGCAGCCACGATCCCCCGCACCGCGGCCAGGGCGGCAGCGTGGTTTCCGACCTTCACCGCGGCGTAGGCCGGCCCTTCGCGGTCCACCAGACCCTCGAGTATCATCATGCGCCCCGCCTTGGCGGCGACGACCCCTTCGTAACCCTTGTAGTGTGCGTACTGACCCCTGGGCCCAAAGCCGGTGATAGAGCAATAGACCAGGTCCTTGCGCTGGGCCCTGAGGGCCTCGTACCCGATGCCCAGCCGCTCTGCCACCCCGGGGCGAAAGCTCTCGATGACCACATCGGTCCCCGCGACCAGGCGCAGGAGCTGCTCCCGGGCCTGGGGGCGCTTCAGGTCCAGGATGATGCTTTTCTTACCCCGGTTCCAGAGCCGGGAGGCCGGAAAGGCGCGGAAGGGGTCGCCACCCGGGGGCTCCACCTTGATAACCTCCGCCCCGAAGTCTGACAGCACCATGGTGGCGATGGACCCGGCCATGCCCCAGGTGAAGTCCAGGACCGTGATACCCTCAAGAACCTGGCCCACTGAACCCCCTCCCGTACAATCCCGTAGGGCGCATCGTAGCAGGCGGATGCAGTGGGCGCAAGGGAGAGGGCATGAACATCTCCCCCGGGCCACGTATAATGGGCGGTGTTGGGAGGGGTAAAGATGCCAAAGCTGGACTGGCCCAGGTCAGAGCCCATCTACGAGGTTGCCACTGAGCGAGATGTGATGGTGCCCATGCGGGACGGAGTCTGCCTGGCCTCCGACATCCACCGCCCGGCCCGGGGCGGCCTACCCGTGGAGAGGGCCTTCCCCGTCCTTCTGGAGCGGACGCCCTACAACAAGGGAGACCCGCGGCGAGTCCAGCAGGCGACCTACTTTGTGCCCAGAGGCTACGTCGTGGTCTTCCAGGACTGCCGCGGGCGTTTCGGCTCCGAGGGCCACTTCACCAAGTACACTGCCGACGGCCAGGACGGCTATGACACCCTGGCCTGGCTGGCCCGACAACCCTGGTGCAACGCGAAGGTCGGCACCTTCGGCATCTCCTATGGCGCCCACACCCAGAGCGCCCTGGCATGCACCACTCCTCCTGCCCTGGGCTGCATGCTCCTGGACTCTGGAGGATTCTCCAGCGCCTACCACTCGGCGTGTCGCAACGGGGGAGCCTTCGAGCTGCGGCAGGTCACATGGGCCTACAACCAGGCACTGGTGAGCAGGGAGGCCCAGGAGAACCCCGTGGTCAAGGCTGCCCTGGCCGCCGAGGAGATCCGGGCCTGGTTCCAGCGGCTGCCCTGGAGGAGGGGGCTGTCACCCCTCTGCTGGGTGCCTGACTACGAGGAGTACCTCCTGGAGATCTGGTCTCACGAGGTGTACGACGACTACTGGAAGCAGGTTGGCCTCTGCGCCCAGGAGCACTACGGTGCCTACAGCGATGTCCCCATGCTCCATATGGGCTCCTGGTACGACCCCTACGCCCGCACAACGACCGACAACTTCACTGCCCTCTCACAGATGAAGAAAGGACCCGTGAGGCTGCTCATGGGGCCGTGGACCCACGGACAGCATAGCGTGACCTTTGCCGGGGACGTGGACTTTGGCCTCGAGGCGGCCATAGAGGGAAACCTGGCCCTGGACTACGACGACCTCCGCCTCCGGTGGTTTGACCGCTGGCTCAAGGGCCTGGACAACGGGCTGGACCGGGAGCCGCCGGTGCGGATCTTCGTGATGGGCGGGGGCAGCGGACGCACGAACCAGGAGGGCCGTCTGGATCACGGCGGCCACTGGCGCTGGGAGCGCGAGTGGCCCCTGGCCCGGACAAGCTGGGCGCCCTTCCACTTCCACCCCGGTGGCTCGCTGCGGCCAGAGGCGCCAGGGCAAGCCCATCCTCCAAGCCGCTACCTGTTCGACCCGAATCATCCCGTCCCTACTATCGGCGGGAACATCTCCTCCGGGCTGCCCATCATGGAGCCTGGCGCCTTTGACCAGCGGGAGGGGCCGCGCTTCTACGGCTCCCAGGAACCTTACCTGCCCCTGGCGTCCCGCCACGACGTACTCGTCTTCCAGACACCCCCTCTGTCCGCCGATGTGGAGGTGACGGGACCTATCACCGTGCACCTGTGGGTCTCTTCCTCAACCCCCGATACCGATTTCACTGCCAAGCTCCTGGACGTCTATCCTCCCAGTGCCGACTACCCCCAGGGTTTCCACATGAACGTGACCGACGGCATCTTGCGGGCACGATTCCGCACCTCCTGGGAGCGGCCCGAGCCCCTGGGGCCGGGGCAGGTGTACAGGTTGTCTATCCAGCTCTACCCCACCAGCAACCGCTTCCAGCGGGGCCACCGCATCCGGGTGGACATCTCCAGCAGCAACTTCCCGCGCTTCGACGTGAACCCGAATACGGGAGAGAACCCTGCTTTGGCACGCCGTCGGCAGGTTGCGGAAAACGCGGTCTACCACGACCGGGAACGCCCCTCGCACATCCTGCTTCCCATCGTCCCTGAGTGATCGGAATGACAGGGAGATGTGGCCTCTGTTTCGGTCATTGCGTCAGGCTGCGGCGTGCTGTTGGGTAGCCTCAGGTAGAGGCGCGGCCCCTTCGCAGCGCCCGGCCTGCCAGGGCCCCGGTGTGCCCGCCCTGGTCTATCACCACCCTCCCGTTCACCAGCACGTAGTCAATACCTACGGGGAACTGCTTGGGGCTGAGCCGGGTTGCCGGTGTTTTCACCCTCTGGGGGTCAAAGACCACGAGGTCCGCCTTCATGCCGTCTCGCAACACCCCGCGGTCCGGGATGCCAAGCCGCTGCGCCGGGTAGGAGGTCATCTTGCGGACTGCCTCGGGCAGGGAGATGAGCCGCTCCTCCCGCACGAACTCGGAGAGGATGTAGGGGAAGGTGCCGTAGGTCCGAGGGCTGGGGAAATCCCCCAGGAGCAGAGCGTCGCTGCCCACCATGGACCACGGATGGCACACGAAGGAAGGGAGCGTGGCCGCGTTGGCGCCCGTGGCGACGTAGGAGACCTGCAGGTCCTCGTCCAGCAGTAGGTCGCAGATGGCGTCGGCCTCACTCCTCCCCATCATCTGCGCCACCTCGGCCACGGAGCGACCCTCGTACCTGTGGTTGTGGGGCCGCTTGAAGTAGGTGAGCCAAATGTCGTGCCAGGACAGGCCGCGGGGGTGGACCTCCTTCCGCAACTTCTCCCTGCCCTCGGGGGAGCGGAGGAGCTGCTTCACCCGCTCGGGGCCCCCGTTCTGGGCCCACTGGGGGAGCATGATGAGCAGCCGGGTGCTGGAGAGGGTGTAGGGGTAGCTGTCGAAGGTCACGTCCAGACCCTCGCTCCGGGCGCCCTCCACCAGGTCCAGGAGGGGTCGCCCGCCCCTGGGGTAGGTGGCCCGCTGGTAGAAGTGGGTGATGTGCACCGGGATGCCGCTCCCTCGGCCTATCTGGATGGCCTCGTTGAAGGGGTCCATGTAGCGGTCCCCCAGGCTGTAGCGCACGTGGGTGTGGTAGATCCCCCCCAGGCGCGCCGCCTCCTGGGAGAGGCCCACGAGCTCAGCGGTGTCGGCGTAGCTGCCAGGGGGGTAGTCAAGACCGGTGGACATACCCCAGGCCCCCTCCTCCATCCCCTCCCGCAGCAGCGCCCTCATGTTCTCCAGTTGGGAGCCCGTGGCCTTTCTGTCCTCCCACCCCACGGCGGCGATGCGCAGCGGCGAGTTGCCCAGCATGTAGACGATGTTGACCGCCACCTTCTGGTCAAACATAGCGAGGTATTGCTCTACCGTGGACCAGCGCCCTGGCAGGGGCGGGTTGCCGTCCAGGCCGGAGTTCAGCTCCACGAAGCGCAGGAAGTCCTCATGGGAGTGAAAGGGGGCGTAGGAGTTGCCGTCTATGCCGATGACCTCGGTGGTGACGCCCTGGCGCACCTTGGGCTCGTGGCGCGGCTCGGAGAGGATGACCAGGCCGGAGTGGGCGTGCATGTCAATGAAGCCAGGGCAGACCACCTTGCCGGTGGCGTCAATGGCCCGCGCCGCCTCCAGGGCGGAAACATCCCCCCGGAAGACGCGGACGGTCTCGCCCTCCACGCCCACGGCGCCGTAGAAGCCTGGGTTGCCCGCCCCGTCCAGGACCAGCCCGCCGGTGATCAGAAGGTCCAGCATGGTGTGCCTCCGAAAGAACTTGTGGGAGCTACAGCCCCTTGTCCGATACCAGGGCGCACAGGTCGGCGGTGCGGCAGGAGTAGCCCCACTCGTTGTCGTACCAGCCCATCACCTTCACCAGGTTCCCGCCGATGACCATGGTGGAGGGGGCGTCAAGGATGGCGCTGTGGGGGTTGCCCTTGAAGTCAATGCTCACCAGCGGCTCGGTGCAGTACTCCAGGATGCCCTTCAGGGAGCTCTCGGCGGCATCCTTGAAGGCGGCGTTGATCTGCTCCGCCTTCACCTCCCTGTCCAGCACCGCGGTGAGGTCAATGATGGAGACCGTGGAGGTAGGCACGCGGAAGGCGAGGCCGTGGATCTTCCCCTGGAGCTCGGGGATGACCACGCCGACGGCCCGGGCGGCCCCGGTGGTGGTGGGGATGATGTTCATGGCGGCAGCGCGGGCACGCCGCGGGTCCTCGTGGAACTGGTCCAGGATGCGCTGGTCGTTGGTGTAGGCGTGCACGGTGGACATCAGGGCCTTCTGGATGCCGAAGCCTTCGTGGAGCACCTTGGCCAGGGGCGCGACGCAGTTGGTGGTGCAGGAGGCGATGGAGATGATGGCATGCCGCTGAGGGTCGTAGCGGTGGTCATTCACCCCCAGGACAAGAGTCAGGTCCTCCCCCCTGGCTGGCGCGGAGATGATGACCTTTTTGACACTTCCCCTCAGGTGGTCCCTGGCCTTTGCCGCGTCGGTGAAGATACCCGTGGACTCCACCACGACCTGGACCCCCAGGTCAGACCAGGGGATGCTGGCGGGCTGGCGCTGCGCGAAGACCTTGATGGCCTTGCCGTTGACGACGAGGCCATCGTCCTTGGCCTCCACTGAGCCTGGGAACCTGCCGTAGTTCGTGTCATACTTCAGCAGGTGGGCGTTGGTTTTGGCGTCCGTGAGGTCGTTGACAGCGACCACCTCCAGCT
The DNA here is from genome assembly GCA_016210285.1 of Chloroflexota bacterium. The sequence goes on along the minus strand of JACQUN010000155.1, from coordinate 8,287 downwards.
TGCCGGGGTGTCGCTCCAGGATGGCCCGCAGCACCTGGCGACCGATGCGTCCGAATCCGTTGATGCCGATGCGTGTCGCCAAGACTCACCTCCTTATCAGCCCTCGTTTGTTAGGTTCTATACAGGCCAAAGGCTCATAGCCAATGCTGCGAACTCGCTCTGTCTTTGCTCAATCGTCTGGTTGTCCCAACTGTTGAAGCGCTCTAAATCTTGAGTAATCTTAATCTTGGTTTGCTTGTAGTGCTGCAGCTTAATCTGAAAAGGCTTGTTAGAGACTTTTTTGTTTAATGGCTTACTTAGTAGTGTCAGATTCCCTAGCTTTGACGACAGTTGTTCAACCACTTTTTGAGGCAGCCCTATAGCTTCGACCCAGGCGTCGGAGGGTGTTTGGGGAAGTATATGTTCGATCTCTACTCCTGACCATGCTATGGTCAGTTCCTTAGAGGTCTTGTGTTCCTCAATTTTTCGCAGGATGTAGCGGACGTGCGCAGGTGGCAAATTTGTGAGGCTCTTGAATCCTTCTTCGAAGCTGGGGACTTGGGTTAGAAGATCGTTGGCCTTGGCCTGCAAGCCGTCTCCCGTCCCACCGCGCCGTATGAGAATTGCCCACTCGGAATAGCTGCGCTCAAGCTTATTGGGATTCTGGTTACCGACGACCAGATACCTCATTGTAAGGCTTTCAACCAGCTTGACTATTTCGCTGAATTGCTTCTCCTTTAGGGCTTGTTTAGCCGCCAACAAAAATGGCAAATGCTGAGTGACGCCCATTAGATTAAGGTCTCTAAGAGTGAGCGCTTCCAGATCCTCCTGCTTTGGCGCGACGAGCCGCGCATAAATCTGTGCATCTGTGATTAGCTCATTCAAAAAACTTCTGGGCACCTTCTTGGCTTTCTTGAGGTGCTCCTTCAACGCTGTATAGAGCTTTCTTTGGGTTACTACGCCATGGTGTGACAGCCAGTGGTGTCGAAGGAACTTGGGTAGCGCCACACCTTCCATGGTTGTGGTTAGTTGTTGCCAGAGAACTGAGACTGTGTCCAGCTCTGCAGGTCCCAGTTTTGCAGCTAGAGAGAAAAGATGATTCTTGAGAAGATCGGCAATCGATAAATCAAGGCCACGGTCGTTGAGTGTCTCAAAGATTATGTATGCCTGGTCATCGGATGCTACTTCAGTTGAAATAAAGGTGAGTTTTCTCATAACGAAATCAGCCAAGGTAAGAAGAGTCTCCTGCTTCTTTGGTGAATCTAAGGCAGCTACGCTTTCCTCTGCCCACTTTGAAAGAAGGTCATAAGCATTTCTTACGAAGTTCTTCGGTGGTCTCCCGGGTCTACCAATCGGCTTTTTTGTCCCCGGTGCCTCTCTTTGGGGATGAGTCAGTGGCAACTGAACATACTTGTAAAAATCCTCTGCATCCAATGCACCTAAGGTAAGAACGGGTATCTCATTGCTCCGCAGGTCTGTACGGATGATGTATTCCTGCAATTTTTGTGCAGCGTCTTTGAGCTCAAGCTGGTGGAACTTATCTCGAAGAACAGCTAACAGAGTAGTAACTGTGGCCAATCGCTGTTGTCCGTCGATGGTTTCCAAGTGGCCGTTCTCTGTCTTGCTCAACACAAGAGCTCCCAAGAAATAGTCATCCTCTTTTGCTTGAACGGCTTCCCAGATGTCTGAACAAAGTGTCTCTACGTGCTCATCATCCCAAGCATATCTTCGCTGATACCTTGGCACTGTGAAGCGGTTTGCAATGTTGCCGAATAGTTCCTGCACCGAAACAGCATCAACGTCGAACTTACCCTTGTTCATCTCGACCCTCCGTTTTGGCCGTTGAGGTGCCCGTAGGCGGTGACGCCAGCGTACCGGCCCTGGTGTCCCAGCTCCTCCTCAATGCGTAGCAGACGGTTGTACTTGCACACTCGCTCGGAGCGGCAGGGGGCTCCAGCCTTGATCTGCCCGGCTCCGGTGGCAACGGCCAGGTCAGCGATGGTGGTGTCCTCTGTCTCTCCGGAGCGGTGGCTGATGACGGTCCCCCAGCCCGCCTTGCGGGTCAGGGCAATAGCGTCCAGGGTCTCGGTCAGGCTGCCGATCTGGTTCAGCTTGATGAGGACCGCATTGGAGGCCCCCAGGTCAATCCCCCGCTGGATGCGCGTGGTGCTGGTGGTATAGAGGTCGTCACCCACCACCTGGATCCGCGGGCTGAGGCGACCGGCCAGGAGCTGCCAGCCCTCCCAGTCATCCTCGGCCATGCCGTCCTCAATGCTGAGGATGGGGTAGCGCTCCACCAGGGAGTCATAGTACTCCACCAGTTGCGACGGGGTGAGCCTTCTCCCCTCCCTGGGGAAGACGTACACGCCATTTTGGTAAAGCTCGGAAGCGGCAACGTCCAGGGCGATAAAGACCTCTCGCCCCGGGGCATAGCCCGCCATCTCGATGGCATGGAGCACTGCCTCCAGGGCGTCCTGGTTCGTTGGAAGGCTGGGCGCGAAGCCACCCTCGTCGCCCACGTTGGTCCCCAGGCCCATAGACCGCAGCAGCCGCTTCAGAGCCTGGTACACCTCAGCCCCGGCCCGCAAGGCCTCCGCAAAGCTGGGGGCCCCGGTGGGCACCACCATGAACTCCTGGATATCGGCGGAGTCCTGGGCGTGCTTTCCCCCGTTCAGAATGTTGAACTGCGGCACGGGCAGGCTGAACGCATCGCCCTTGGCAAGGTATCGGTAGAGGGGCACGCCCTGGGATGCAGCCGCGGCGTGGGCTACCGCCAGGGAGACCCCCAGGAGGGCGTTGGCCCCCAGGTTCGCCTTGTTGGGAGAGCCGTCCAGATCCCGAAGCCAACGGTCCACCTCCTCCTGCTGAAAGGGAGAGCGGCGAAGGAGGGCAGGGGCGATACGCTCGTTGACATTGGCAACCGCCTTGAGGACGCCCAAGCCCCCGTAGCGCCGCGGGTCGCCGTCCCGAAGCTCCTGCGCCTCATGCTTTCCGGTGCTGGCCCCCGAAGGCACGGCAGCCCGCCCGACGGCGCCATCAGAGAGGCGTGCCTCAGCTTCTATCGTGGGGTTGCCACGAGAGTCCAGCACCTCGCGGGCACGAACTGAGGCGATGGTGGCGCTCACCCCACCTGCTCCGGCTGCTGGGCTTGGGTGCCGCGCCGCCGCACCGCTTCCAGGGCCTTGTCCACGGCATCCGCCGCGTCGCGGGCAGGGATAATGCCGTGGTCCTGCCTGCCATCTACTGAGAAGGACCACGTAGCGAGACCGATGACTGGGATGTTCTCGGCCAGGGCATGGCCGATCTCCGAGAGGGTGCCGTAGGCCCCGTCAATGGCGATGACCGCCCGCCCGGCCTTGACCACCATGGCGTTGCGTGCGTAGCCGATGCCCGTGCAGATGGGGATATCCACGTAGCGGTTAGCCTCCGCCGGGTCATTCCCGGGGAGAATGCCCACGGTCAGGCCCCCGGCCTCCTGGGCTCCCCGACACGCTGCCTCCATGACCCCGGTGAGCCCTCCGCAGACCAGGATGCCCCCCCTGCGGGCCACCTCTTGGCCCACTTCATAGGCAAGGAGCAGCACATCTTCGGAAGCGCTGCTCCCTCCGATGACCGCGAGCATCAACGGACGGCTCGGATGCTGTTCCTTCATGGACAAGCCCCATTATAGCATTGGAGCCAAGGGACAGAACACCCCTTGTAGCTACGGCGCCTCTTTGGGCCTGGAGATGGAGACGGTGAGCTGCTGCACCGGGCCAAGCCCCTTGAGTGCCGAGACCATTCCCAGCAGGCCCCGGCTGATGACGCTCTGGGCGAAGGGGTTCAGTGAAACAGTCTGTCCGTTGACCACCAGGCGTATCTCTTCAGCCGGGGGCTTCCCCTTCAGGTAGGTCTGCTCCAGGAGGTCCGCCACGCCGCTGGCATCGGTGGGGGCAAAGGTGCGGAGGCTCACGGGCGGCGGCCCATCGCTCACCAGGGCTGCAAGCTGCGCCTCCTGGCAAACCAGGTCCGGCCCCAGGGAGGCCCGGTGCACCTCCACCTTGGGGAAGGGGCTTCCCTTGAACCCCTCGGCCAGCAGCAGGTCATAGCCCTCCACTCCAGCGGCCAGTTCCTCCAGGTGCGTGTCTCTCGAAGCACCCTGGAACCGGGCGATCCCCGTGGGGCCGCTGAGGAGCACCAGGTCGCTGCCAGCCTTGAGCAAGCGCCAGGAGTCCTTGCCAGCCACGTCGAGGTCAAAGCCGTGAGAGCTGTGTTTGACCGTAGCCACGCGGTAGCCCCGCTGCTTGAGCTCCGGGATGAGGCGCTCCAAGAAGGTCGTCTTGCCAGAGCTGGACTTGCCAACGATGCAGAGGACCGGGAGCATGGCCCGCCTCCTTCACGTCAGGGGTTTTCCCTCTCTACCAGGGCCCTGGCCCGCTCCAGGTCCTGGGGCGAGTTGATGTTGAAGAGCGAGAGGCCCTCCGGATCCAGGAGCCTCACCTCAGCCTCCTGAACGTAGCGCACCCGCACCCGAGCCAGCAGGTCCAGGATGCCAGGGTGCTCCTGCTCCTGGGCCAGCAGCCCCTCCAGGGTGTCAAGGCAACCCCGACCATAGACGGCGTGGAGGGTGTGGTCACGCCCGCCCGTCCTGGGCACCACAGCGTCGTAGCCGGGCGCAAGGGCCATCAGGGAGCGCAGCAGACGGGGGTTCAGGAAGGGCATATCGCAGGCCACAGCCCATGCGTGGGGAGAGCGGCACGCCAGGAGGCCGGCATGCAAGCCGCCTACAGGGCCCCGGCCGGGGTGGACATCCTCCGCCACGCGAACCCTGGGACCGCGCGGGACCCCTCGCTCCTGGTCCGAAGCCACCACGATGATGACCTCCTCTGCTACCTGGGCCAGGGCAGCCACAGCCCGTTCAAGGAGGGTCTGGCCCCCCACCCGCTCCTTGGCCTTGTCACGGCCCAAACGGGTGCTCTTGCCGCCTGCCAGGATGATGCCTGTCACCAGCGCCACCACTCTGCACTAGGGAGCAGGGCGATGCTGCTCCCAGTGCAGCAGCTCCCTCGCGGCCGCCTGGGCCGCCACGGCGCAAACCTTGGGGCACCCGTGGGCGGAGTGGCCGCCAGCGGCGAGAAAGGCCTCGTACTCCCCGGGGATGTTGGTATTGAAGGAGCGGCCGTAGACACGGGCCTGAATCTCCCGACAGAGGGTGCTCTCCAGGGGAATGGTGAAACCGAACTGAGTCTGCAACTCCTGCCGGAAGCGCCTTGCCACCTCCTGGGCCTGCCCCATGGCCCGCCGGTACGGCTGGGTGTCCTCCATCCTCTCTCGCCCTATTGCCAGCCCAAGAGCCATGAGGGCGCCCAGCAGCGCCCCGCACGTCTCGCCTTGCCGCGCTACCCCACCCGCCAGCACCGTGGCCGCCTTGAAGGACGCCAGGTCCCCCAGGCCAAACTCCTCCTGCAAACTCAGGAGCACAGCCTGGGATCAGCCACCGTGGTAGTCATTCTCCAGCGCCTTCTGCCCCACCCGGGCCAGACGCTCCTGCTCAGTGGCCATCTCCGGTCCTCCTCTCCTCCGCCCGCTCGGCAGGCGGACGCGAAAACCTGAAAACACCCCTGGCCCGTCCTCCGGCGCGGCGTCTCAAGACCGCCGGAGGCAGCTCGGCCTCTGACCTGGGTGCAGCGGCTTCGCCGGGGGGACACCACGCTCGGCAGGTTGGTCCACCGCTGCATGTGCTCCACAGCGAACGCCGCAGCCTTGCATCGCCCCCGTGCGACGGTGCCTGCGGGCTTCCACTTTATACGCTTCGGGCCGAGGGTTCAAGGGTGCAGCAGCCCAAACCAGGTATGTCTTGCCGCCCTCCAGGGCCTGGACTACCATATCCCTCTGCGCCGGATGGAGCACAGGTTGCAGGCGTGGCTCCTCCCTGGGGTGTGCTATACTTCTCCAGATATGCGCGTGCACACTGAGGTGCCGTAGCAGTGGTCACAGTCCTGTTGCTGACCCCGGACCCAAGAAGACGCGAGCTTCTCTCTCAGCCCCTTCGGGAGGCAGGGTTTGCCATCGCCTCCCTCTCCGAGGCTGCCCACCTGGCAGCGCTGAACCTTGAGGATACCCCTGACCTCTTGGTGCTCGATACCCCGTCTATGCCCGCAGATGATGCGAAGGAGGCCGTGGAGCAGTGCCGGGGCCTTCACTTGCCTGTACTGGCCGTACTCGACGAAGGGGATGCCCCGCGCTACCGCTTCAGCGAAGGCGCCGACGACTTCCTCCTGGAGCCGGTGCGTCCCGCGGAGCTAGTGCTGCGGGTGCGCCAGCTCCTGTGGCGTGCACGGGGGCGTGACAGCCAGGAGGTGATCCGGATAGGGGACCTGGTTATTGATCAGGGCAAGTACGAGGTCAACGTGGAGGGCAGGAGGGCCCTGCTGACCTTCAAGGAGTACGAGCTGTTGCGCCTCCTGGCCTCCAACCCGGGCCAGGTCTTCACGCGGGAGGCCCTCCTCTCCCGTGTGTGGGGCTACGACTACTTCGGCGGCACCCGCACCGTGGATGTGCACATCCGCCGCCTGCGCAGCAAGATTGAAGACGCCCACCACACCTTCATTGAGACCGTGTGGAACGTGGGCTACCGCTTCAAAGAACCGGCAAACGGAAAGGCGTCCGGAATCCCGTCTTCTCCCCCCGCCTGAGGGCAGAGCGGCATCATGCCGCAGCCAGCGCCCTTGACCACCCCTTGCGTCACACTGGGCTTGCATCCGCCGTGTGCTTTTTGTAACAAAAAGTTCACACAGGTGAAACGCCTCTGAAACACCGAGATGTCACCCTTGTGAGGTGCGTAGCTGAGGAAAACCTTGCTCCCTGCTGGGGATGTGGTAGGGCCGGAGCAACACAGGAAGAGGAGGACGGTGTGTTCATCAGCGTTGTGACCCAGTGCCGGCTCTGCGGCAGCCGCTTCGAGGAAGGGATGGTGGAACGCGAAGGAGGGCTCACTTCGCAGCGGGTGGGGCACCCTCTGGAGGACGGGAATCCCTGGTGCCTGGAATGCCGGGAACAGCTCCGCCGGGTGGAGGGGAGGTTGCTTGCGGGAATGGCGCTGGCCCCGTCGCGCCCCAACGGCTCCACCGACAAGGAAGAGAAGGGGTAGCCTGGCGAGGAAAGGAGTGAGAACCAATTATGGCAGAAGCAAGAGGCGCCGGGAGGCAAGGCCACGGGGCACGGCCCGCTACCGCGGCGGAGGTGATCCGGTTGGCCCAGGACAGTGGCGCCAAGATGGTGGACCTGAAGTTCGTTGACGTCCCCGGCACGCTCCAGCACCTGTCCATCCCTACCCACGAGCTGAACGAGAAGCTTTTTGAGGAGGGGACCGGCTTCGACGGCTCCTCCATCCGGGGTTTCCAGGAGATCCACGAGAGCGACATGCTGCTGATCCCCGACCCCGCGACGGCGGTCATGGACCCCGTCTTCACCGTCCCGACCCTGAGCCTGCTCTGCAACGTTCGGGAGCCCATGTCCAGGGAGAACTACAGCCGTGACCCCCGCAACATTGCTCAAAAGGCCGAGGCGTTCCTCAAGGAGTCCGGCATCGCTGACCTGAGCTACTGGGGCCCCGAGCTGGAGTTCTTCGTCTTCGACTCCGTGCGCTTCGACCAGGACGCGCACAGCGGGTACTACTTCATCGAATCAGACGAGGGGATTTGGAATGCGGGCAAGGAGCGGGACCTGCGTGGTGGCCTGAATGCGGCCTATCGCCCTCGCTACAAGGAGGGCTACTTCCCTGTTCCCCCCACCGATACCTTCCAGGACTTTCGCTCGGAGGTGAGCCTGCGCCTTGCGCAGTTCGGCATCCATGTGGAGAAGCACCACCACGAGGTGGCCACCGCAGGCCAGGCCGAGATTGACATGCGGTACGACATCCTGACCCGCATGGCCGACAACGTCATGGCCTTCAAGTACGTGGTCAAGAACGTGGCCAGGGCCCAGGGGAAGGTCGCCACCTTCATGCCCAAGCCCCTCTTCGGGGACAACGGCTCCGGCATGCACACCCACCAGAGCCTGTGGAAGGGCGGCAACAACCTCTTCTACAACCCAGAAGGCTGGGCAGGGATGTCCAGCATGGGCCTCTACTACATCGGCGGCCTCCTCAAGCACAGCCCCGCCCTGCTGGCCATCTGCGCCCCCACCACCAACTCCTATCGCCGCCTGGTGCCCGGCTTCGAGGCCCCGGTGAATCTGGCCTATTCGGCGCGCAACCGTTCCGCAGCGGTTCGTATCCCCGTCGTCTCGTCTCCCAAGGCGAAGCGGATCGAGGTGCGCTATCCCGATC
>JACQUN010000153.1 GCA_016210285.1 Chloroflexota bacterium | reverse complement strand
GTACGGAGCCTGCGTGGTTCACGGCGGCCAGGATTACCAGCAGGGGCGTTGCTACCGTAAGGATGCTCACCTTGAGGGCCCGTCGGCCCACGCGGTAAACCGCTGCGGTGGCGAGGGCTACCACGAGGAACGCCAGGGCCGTCGCACCGTCGGCCTCGTAGAGCCGCTGGCTGTCATAGGCGAAGGGCCCGCCGTTGGCGTTGAGGAAAAGGAGCCAGGAGACGAGCAGGGGGAAGGGCAGGGCGGTGAGGGTGGCGTAGAGCCAGTCCCTGCGCACAACCCGGCGCCACAGTTGCCACAGGACGATAAGACAGAGGGAACCATACACCATCATCCCCAGGTAGGCGATGGGGTGGAGGGGGGTGGGGTAACCCTGGGCCAGGCTCCACAGGGCTTCTCCCAGGGCAAAGGTGATGAGGAACAGGGAGACAACCGGGGAGATGAGGCAGTAGCCCAGCCAGGGATAGAGCCATCGGGGCTGGCCTTTGCGCCAGGCGATCAAGCTGATGACGGTGGCGGAGATGAGCAGCAGGATGACCCAGGCGCTCACTGCCCAAAGGTGAAGGGCAAAGAGGAGGGCGAAGGCGAGATGGGGGAGCACCGCCAGCAGGGTCTCGCCCCAGGAGGCCTTGCTGTGGATGGCGTAGAGGGCTCGCCCCAGGTGCTGGGGATGGCCCAGATCGGTGAGCGCAATGCGTAGAGCCTGGTCGTGGTCCAGGCCTTTGTCCTGCAACTCCGCAAGGCGGTCCTCCAAGTGGCTGCTGAGCTCCTGGAGGATCTCCTGCTCTCTTGCAGGCTCCAGCTTGAGCCAACGAGCTAGGTCGTGAAAATAGCTACGAGACTCTGCCGTCACGGGGCCACTCCAACCCTACAGCGGTTCCGTGGAGACCACCAGATTGACAGCCTGGGAGAACTGGCGCCACTCTTTCTGGAGCGCTGTCAGCGTTTCCATTCCAGCCGTGGTGATGTAGTAGTAGCGTCGCGGCTGATTGTTCGATGTCTGCTGCCACTTCCCCTCGACCAGCCCAGACTGCTCCAGACGGTGCAGGGCCGGGTACAGTGTACCCTCGCGGAAACGGAAGTAGCCGCTGCTCCTGCGTTCCATCTCCTTCACAATCTGGTAGCCGTACATCGGGGTGCGTGTCAGCAGAGCCAGGAGGAGGGTTTCCGTGCTACCCTTCAGCAGCTCGCGGCGGTACATTCCTGGGCTTCGCCTCCCTTCCGACTCGATACCTCGCCTCATTATGGAGTTGTAAGCCGGGGTAGTCAAGGGCCATTGCGTTCCCTCTACGCCCTATGCCCCCAGCGCCCCCACGATCGCCCTCGTCGCTGCTTTCGTGCCGCCTACGGGGCAGCCGTCGGCTCCAATGACCAGCGCCCCCGTCTCCAGGGCACGCCAGACCGCTTGCTCCACCTGGGCGGCGGCCTCCCGCTCCCCCAGCTTCTCCAGCATCATGGCGGCGGAGAGGACCTGGGAGACCGGGTTGGCGACGCCCTTGCCCGCTAGGGAGGGGGCGCTGCCGTGGATGGGCTCGAAGTAGGCCCCGCGGTCGCCGTTGTTGCCCGAGGGGCACAGGCCAATGCCCCCGACGGTCCCGCCCCCCAGGTCGCTGAGGATGTCCCCCCGGAAGTTCTCCAACACCAGCACGTCGAAGCGGTCCGGCTCCATGACCAGGGCCTGGGCCGCGGCGTCGGCGTAAAGGTAGTGCTTGTCAACGTCGGGATAGCCCTGCCCCACCTCGGTGAAGACCTGCCGAAAGAACACGAAGCTCTTGAGGACGTTACTCTTGTCCACGCAGGTCACCCGGTGGACGCCGTCGCGGGGCGCACCCCGCCGGCTACGGGCCAACTCGAAGGCGAAGCGGCAGACCCGCTCCACGCCGGGGCGGGTCATGAGCATGGTGTCGGCCATGGCCCAGGCGTTGCCCACGCCCAGGCCCCGGGAGGCGTAGAGGCCCTCGGTGTTCTCCCTGACCACAACGTAGTCCACCTGGCCGGGCTTGAGCTTGAGGGGGGCGTTGACGCCCGGGAAGAGCCGGATGGGCCGCACGTTGGCGTAGAGGTCCAGCCCAATGCGCAGGATGCCACCCAGCATACCCGCCTCGGTGCCGTCGGGGAGGCGCAGGGTGGGGTCGCCCACGGGACCCTTCAGGGTGGCGTCGGCGGAACGGCACGCCTCCAGGGTCTCGGGGGACATGGCGCGTCCGGCCTTGCGGTAGTGGCCGGCGCCCGCCTCGTGGGGTTCCACGTCAAGGCGGAACTCCTCGCGTTTCTCCTGCAGGGCGGCCAGAACCTCCAGCGCGCTCTCAATGAGCTCAGGCCCGATGCCATCCCCCGGGATAGCCACGATGCGGTGCGTGCGCACGGGGACCTCCTTGTGGCTGCACTTTCTCCTGGTTCCAGAGGTGTGCGAGGGAGTGGGAGTCTCCTAGCCCCCAGGAGGGCTTGGTGGGCGGGTGAGATACCTGAGCAGCAAGCCGATAGCGGCCTCGGCTGTCTGCCGCTTGTTGGTATCCCGGTCCCCCTGCCAGCGTCGCTCCTCACACTCCTCATAGCCCTCGGCAGTGGAGAGGGCGATGTAGAAGAGGCCCACGGGCTTGGTCGGCGTGCCGCCGGTGGGGCCGGCGATGCCGGTGTCCGAAACGCCGATATGGGTGCCCAGCAGTTGGCGCACGCGGCGGGCCATCTCCAGGGCTACCGCACGGCTCACCGCGCCCTCTCGCTGGAACAGCTCCCTGGGGATACCCAGGATTCGCTCTTTGACGCTGTTGGAGTAGGCGATGATGCCGCCGGGGAAGTACCGGGACGCCCCCGGCACGGTGCTGAGGAGGTATGCCACCAGGCCACAGGTATCTACCTCAGCTACGGCAACGGTCATCCCCTTCGCCGTCGCCAGCCGTGCCACCTCTTCGACCTGAGGCATGTCTGACCTCCATGCGGAGAACCTGTACCAAGAGCCATCTTCTACCCCCGCCTTCAGGCTGGGGCGTGGCCGCGAGTTTTGGGATGGCCTGGAGAGCCCCTCGTGCCTCCGGCCCCGTGGTTTCCAGCCAGGTCATTCCTATTGGGAGCGATTCTGAGTAGAGTATAATGGATTTGACCGAGCCCTAGCGAGGTTGCCAAGAGTCCCATGGCCTTGAGTTTTGAGCACGGTAGCGCGGGCGAGCCCAAGGGCCACGCCCTCTTGTATTTCCGGGACGCCCTCGATCCTTCCAGGTGCTATGCCACCTATATCATCGTCCTGCCGGTCCCCATGAACCTGGCCAAGTACATGCCACCGTTTCTGGCATCCCAGATGGCGGGGGTGAACCCCAGGGAGCTCTCCGCCTTTGCCATCCCGCCGGTGCCGGAGGAGGTGGAAAGCCACCAGCGCCTGGAGTTGCTGGCAAAGGTGCGCGGCGACGATGTCCTGTACGGTGGCACTGTCCACGCAGCGCAGATCTCTGATGTCTTCCTGGCCGTGAACGATACGGCCCAGGAGTACGGGCAGGCCTGCTCAGGCTATCTGGAGACTGCTGCCAGCCGCCCCCTCCCTGGCGACACCCCTTCAGCGTTGGGCGTGGAGGAGGTGCTGTACGGACTCATGGGGGAGCGGGACAAGCTGGCAGAGCTGGCCAAGTCCATCGGCAAGCTGCGCTTTGCTGTGGAAGGGGGCGACCGGCGGCTTGTCGAGGAGACAGAGCGGGAGATAGGGGTGTTGGCAAGGCACCTGCCCGAGAAGTTCCATCTGGAGCGGCTCTTAGAGGTGGCCAGGGACCAGAGCCGAGAGGCGGCTGAGCTGGCCCAGCTTTACGTGGAGCGGTGCTACCGGCTCCTGGACCAGGACTACGCCGGCCTGAGCGCGGTTGAGGGGCGTATCCAGGCCCTGGAGCGCCCGCCGGGGTAAACCAAGCGGGATTGCCTTGACAGGGCAGGAGGCCGCCGATAAGCTGGGGGTGGAACGGCAGCTTCCCTTCTGTGGGGGCCCGTAGCTCAGTGGCCAGAGCGGCCGGCTCATAACCGGCTGGTCCCAGGTTCGATCCCTGGCGGGCCCACCATTGAAATTCGAACCGCGATTCAGGAAGGCCATAGATCCTCGTATGACGGCCTTCATACGCAGAGCGATTCCACAAGGTGGCCATATTGTGGCAGAATATGAGTGAACTGATCAGGGGTTAATTTGGATGGCCAGAGCGATGCAGCGCGCCGTTGTCGTCCTCACAGTGGCGTTGGTGCCCTTAGCCATCGCCTGCGCGGCGCCCCAGCCCACGCCTACGCCAACCAGTGTGCCGCCCCCCATGCTGATGCCGACCATGACTGCGACGCAGCTCCCGAGTCCTACCTCGACCGCTACCCCATCAGCTACCGCGACACCAACTTCTATGCCTGTGGCGACTCCAACGACAATTCACACCCCTGCGGCCACAGTACGCCCGACTCAATCGTCCGGATTCCGAAACGGAACAGAACCATCCTCCGTAGCTTGCGGAGGGAAATACAACAACTACGCCCGCAGTCTAGATGGTAAGACCGTGTGTGCCGGGGGCGAATACAACAACTACGCACGTAGT
>JACQUN010000149.1 GCA_016210285.1 Chloroflexota bacterium | reverse complement strand
GCCAAGACCCGTGGTTCGACAGGCTCACCACGAACGTGAAAAGGACGGGCCGCACCTGATCGCTAACGAAGCGTTGGAATCACTACACTTGCCTCGCTCAGGGTGACGGAGCGAGGCAAGAAGGACTCCCCCACCGGGTATTACGCAAAGCGGATGGCCACATTCTTCACCTGGGTGTAGTTGAGCAGCGCATCCAGGCCCTTCTCCCTGCCGAAGCCGCTCTTCTTGTAGCCGCCGAAGGGCAGCTCCACGCCTCCCCCAGCGCCGTAGGTGTTGATGAACACCTGCCCTGCCTTGACCCTGGAGGCCAGGTAGAGGGCCTTGCTGATCTCCCTGGTCCAGATGCCCGCCACCAGCCCGTAAGGAGTGGCGTTGGCCAGGGCTTCGGCCTCCCCCACCTCGCGGAAGGGCGTGACGGTGAGCACAGGCCCGAAGATCTCCTCATTGAAGACGCGAGCCTTCGGGTGGACCCCATCCAGTATCGTGGGGAGCACATAGTAGCCGCGGCGCAGCTTCGGGTCATCGGGGGTGCCTCCTCCCACCGCCACTCGGACCCCCTCCTCCTGGGCCACCTTGATGTACCCCAGCACCCGCTCCCGCTGGCTCTGGGAGATCAAGGGACCGAGGTCCGGGTCCTCCAGGGGGTAGCCCAGGCGCACCTGGGCGAAGCGCCCCCGCAAGGCCTCCACCGCCTGCTGGTGCACTCCCGCCTCTACCAGAAGCCGCGAGCCTGCAGAGCAGGTCTGGCCACAGTTCTGGATGATGGAGCGGGCGATGGCGGGCAGCGCCACCTCAAGATTCGCATCGGCGAAGAGGATATTGGGTGACTTGCCCCCCAGCTCCAGGGTCACGGGGACCACGCTGCGGGCCGCCGCCTGCATCACCAGGGTGCCCGTCTCCACGGAGCCGGTGAAGGTGAGGTGGCTGATCCTGGGGTGGTTTGCCAGGGCAGCCCCCGCCTCTGGGCCGAAGCCGGTCACGATGTTCAAGGCCCCCGCTGGCAGGCCCGCCTCCAGGGCGATCTCCCCCACCTTGATGCAGGACAATGACGCCTCCTCGGCGGGCTTGACCACCACGCAGTTCCCCGCCGCCAAGGCTGGGGCGATGCCGCGCGAGCCGATCTGGATGGGGTAGTTCCAGGGGATGATCTGGGCGGAGACGCCGTAAGGCTCCCTCAAGGTGAAATCGAGGATGCCCCACTGTACAGGGATGACATTCCCAAGGATCTTGTCTGCCACCCCAGCGTAGTACTCAAAGTAGCGGGCGGCCACCTCCACGTCGGTGCGGGCCTGGCTCAAAGGCTTGCCGGTATCCAGGGCCTCCAGTTGCGCCAGCTCCTCCCGCCGCCCCCGGATGAGCTCGGCGATGCGCCAGAGGATGCGCCCCCGCTGGGCGGGCTGCATCTCCCGCCATGCCTTGCTCTCGAAGGTGGTAGCCGCTGCGTCCACGGCCTGATCCACGTCCCGCTCGTTGCCGCGGGGCAGGTAGGCCAGAACCTCCCCGGTGGCCGGGTTGTACGTCTCAAAGTGCTGGCCCGATGCGCTGGGGACCCACTCGCCCCCAACAAGAAGCTTGTACTCTTCAGCCTTGACCTGCATCATCCACCTCCCGCAGGTATGGACACGTGAACACCCAGCCCAAAGCCTATTATAGCAAAGGGAACGTCTCGCATTTGAACCCTGTGGGCGCCCGTGCTACAGTAGTCGCGACGCCCTCAAGGCTTGACCGCACGGCCAAGGGGTGGGCAGCTATTTCCGACGCAGGAGGCACCATGGTGTCCCGCAGAGTCAACGTCGGGATTCTTGTTCCCTGCACCTCCGGCCAGGCCCTGGCCTCGCCCTCAGCCTACCGGGAGTTCTTCCAGCAGGCTGAGTCCCTGGGCTTCCACGCCCTCTGGACGGTGGACCGCATCTTCCACAGCATCAACGTTCTGGACTCCCTCACCCTGCTGACCTGGGCCGCGGCCAGCACCGAGCGCATCCGCCTGGGGACGGCGGTGCTCCTGTTCGCCTTCCGCAACGCGGTCCTGGTGGCCAAGCAGGCGGCGACCCTGGACTACCTCTCCGGGGGCCGCCTGAGCCTGGGCATCTCCCTGGGCGGCAGCGAGCGGGAGTTCAAGGGCCTGGGAGTCCCTATCAAAGAGCGAGTGGCCCGCTTGCGGGAGAACATCACCGTCTTGCGGCGGCTCCTGACAGGGGAGCCGGTCACCTTCCAGGGGCGCTTCTACAACCTGGAGGGGGTGAGCATCAGGCCAAGACCGGTCCAGAGGGGAGGCATCCCCCTCGTCATGGGCGGGCGGGTGGACGCGTCCCTGCGACGGGGGGTCGAGCTCACCGATGGCTGGATGATGGGCTCAACGGGCACGCCGGAGGAGTTCCGCGCCGCATGGGGAAAGGTCCAGGAGGACGCCCACTCCCTCGGCAAGGACCCCGCGCAACTGGACGCGGGCAAGCTCATCTACCTGGCCGTGGACGACGACCGTGACCGGGCGCGGCGCCTCCTCCAGCCATACCTGCACGGGTACTACTCCCCCTCCTACGACGTGGACCGCTTCGCCATCTTCGGCCCGCCTGCGGAGGTGGCCCAGCGCCTCCAGGGCTTCGTGGATGCAGGGGTCAAGACCCTTATCCTGGGCCCTCCTTCACCTGATGCAGCCCACCTGCGGCGCCTTGCCCAGGAGGTGGTCGCCCAGCTCCACTGAGGGGCAGCGCCGCCCTTGCCAGCGGACTGGCAGGAGTTCCGCACACACCCGGAGACCAGCAATGGACATCAGTGGCGGAGAGGCTTGGCGCCCCCGCACGGCCCTTGAAGTCCCCTCGGCTTTGGCGGACTTGTGGCGCTGTCGTCAGCAGCGTAGAATAGTCCATCTTCGGTAACCTTATGAGGACAAAAGGCTTGGGTAATACGGTTCGCACTGCTGAAGCAGGGGAGGCCCCGCGCCTGGCAGGGATACGTCTCCCTCGTACCTTCCTGTCCGCTCGGCACCGGGACTTCCGCTACCTGTTGACGGGGACCTTCTTCTCCAGCACAGCCCAGTGGATCCAGCAGGTCTCCATCGGCTGGCTGGTGTACCAGCTTACCGGCTCCGCCCTGCTCCTGGGCGCAGTGTCAGCAACCCGCACCGTGCCCTTCCTCCTGGCCCCCTTCGCAGGGGTCGTGGCGGACCGGATGGACCCCAAGCGGATTCTGGTGATCTCCCAGATCTTCCTGGCTGTCGTGGCCACCGTTTTCGCCTTTGATCTGGCCCTTCACTTCGTCCAAGTCTGGCACATCTTCGCCTTCAACTTTCTGGTTGGCATGGGATTCATCTTCAACCAGAGTGTGCGCCAGGTCCTTGTCCCACTGGTCGTGCCCAGGAAAGACCTCAGCAACGCCATCGCCCTGAACTCGGCGGGGTTCACCGTCACTCGAGTCATTGGGCCGGCTGTGGGGGGTATCCTCATCGCCCTGATCAGCATTGCCGGCAACTTCTTTCTGCAGAGTGTGTGTTACCTGGCAGTGGCCCTCAGCACCCTCCCCATTCGGGCCCAGCGGCCCAGGCTGGAGAGGCCCGGGCCCATGTTGCAATCCTTCTTCGGCGGTCTGCAGGTTTTGAAAGAGGATGCCGCTCTGCTGAGTCTGGTGCTCATCGGCCTTGTGCCCGCCCTCCTGGCCATGCCCTTCCAGGCGCTGCTTCCGATTTTCGCCAAGGACATCCTGGACGTCGGGCCCGAGGGGCTGGGGATGCTGATGGCGGCATCAGGCGTCGGTGCACTCGTGGGGACGCTGACCCTGGCCAGCTTCAGCAACATGGCCCGGAGGGGGCAGGTGATGCTGGGCATGGGCGTCCTCATGGGAGTGGGGCTCGTCCTCTTCGCTCTCTCCAACTCCCTTACTCTGTCTCTCCTGGCCATGGTCTTCGTCGGAGCGGTGCAGATGAGCTTCTTCACCCTGAACACGGTGATGCTGCAGACCCTTGTGCCCGACGCAGTCCGGGGGCGCGTGCTGAGCCTGAGCATGCTGGACATGGGGCTGATGCCGCTGGGCAGCCTCATGCTGGGAGTTCTGGCGGAGGTCATGGGCGCCCCCCATGCGGTGATTGTGGAGGGGGCGCTGGTGGCGGGGGCGTTCGTGGCGGCGGTGATATGGATTCCCCACCTGCGCCGTTTGTAGCGCGCCCTTAGTCGAAGCTCCTCAGACGCCGCACGGTGTCAGCGTCCAGCCGTCGAACGACCTCGCTCACCAGCGCAACAGCGCCATCAAAGTCCTGGCGGCTGATCACCCCATTGTGATTGTGGAGGTAGCGGGTGGGGACGGTGATGTTGATGGTGGGGATGCCGGCATAGGCCCGCTGCATTTCGGCGCCGTCCTGGCCGTAGCCGCTCAGCACCTCGAACTGCAGGGAGATGCCCTGCTCCCGCGCCACATCAACAACAAGATCGCGGAACTTGAGGTTCGGCAGCATGGAGCTGTCGTGAAGAAAGAGGCCGGGGCCGCCGCCCAGGCGTTCCTGCGCTTCCTCCTGGGAGGTGCCCGGGTAGTCTGCGGCCACACCAGCCTCCAGGTTGATGCCCACGTCGGGCCTCACCAGATTCGCACTGGTGTGGGCGCCACGCAGCCCCACCTCCTCTTGCACCGTCGAGACCGCATAGACAGCATTAGGCGGCGGGCGCTTCGACAGCAAGCTCATGGCCTCGACCATCACCGCCAGGCCCACACGGTCATCCCACGCCTTGGCCAGGTAGCATTGGCCTCCGGCAAGGGCCTGGAACTTGCTCTCCGGCGCAATCGGGTCACCGGGCTGGATGCCCAGGCGCTCCTCGGCATCCTTCCGGCTGGTTGCCCCCACGTCCAGGAACATCTGTTGCCATTTGAAAGCCAGGGTGGCCCGCTGCTCTGCTGCTATGACGTGGGGCGTCTTGAGCCCTGTTACGCCGTGGACAGGGCCGTTGCGGGCAAGAATCACAAATCGCTGGTTTATGAGGGCGTGGTCCAGCCAACCGCCAAGGGGTTGAAACTTGACGAAGCCCTCTTGCGTGACGTACTTGACCAGAAGGCCCACCTCGTCCATGTGCGCCGCCAGCATCACACGAGGTGAATCCTGGCCCCCGCGCAAGCGGGCGATCAACGACCCCATGCCGTCGGTCTCGATGCTATCCGAAACAGGAGAAAGCTCCCGCCGCATGATCGCCCTGACGGGCTCCTCGAACCCCGGGGGCCCGTAGGCGTTGGTCAGCTCCTCCAGAAGTCGTTCGACCCTTTCCATCAGATGCCTCCTACGCGACTGCCTGCGCAGGCACCTATTCTAGCACGCCGTCCGCGCCTTGCGCTCCGTTCTCCTCACTGGACGCGTTGTGGGGGGATTCCTCTGCCGGAATCACCCCACACGGCCATCCCAGCACCAGCCTGCCTGATGCAAAGAATTAGAGGGAGAGGCTGGAATCCGGGGGCTGGTGGCGCCCAGGGCCCGCGGCGGGCCCCGGTGATCGGCTAGTAGCTCCTGAGGCGTTCCAGGGTCTGTCCGCTCTGGTCTCGTACCTCCGTCACCACTGCCTGGCCAAAGAAGGACTGGTAGAAGCGCACTCCCTTGTAGCTCATGGGGTGGTTGACCCGGAGGACACCCTGCTGAACCTCCTGCCCATTCTCGTAGAGGACCACCTGGCTCCGGTAGTCCTTGGGAGGCCCCTCAGGCCAGTATTCATCAACAATGGACTCCAGTTTCAGGGAGAGGTTGGTGCCG
>JACQUN010000143.1 GCA_016210285.1 Chloroflexota bacterium | reverse complement strand
CAGGTGCCATTGACCGGGTTGCCGCTCAACGTCAGCACCCCCTGGTAGGTGAAGCCGGTGCCCAGGGGCGCCGCCGCCGGGGCCAGGTTGCCCCGCAGGGTCTCGGGCGCGCCGGCGGGGCCCCGCGGCTGGGCCGCCAGGGCCGCGCTGGTGACCGCCAGGGCGGCCAGCAGGGCCAGGGCCAGCCCCCATCCGATGAACCGTGTCCTTTTCATGGCGGTGCTCCTTTCAGCCTACTGTGACCTGCTCAGAAAATGGCCGCTCGTCCTGAGCTTGTCGAAGGATGGGCGGCACATCAAACCCGCTCATGGTTCGACAAGGCTCACCACGAGCGGGCCCAACCCCATTTTCATGTGGGGGTGGCGAAGCCCTACTTCATGAGAAACTTATTGGTGCTTTTTCCTCGATATTCATAGTTACTGGCGCGTAAATTATGGACCGGGGGGCAGTTGAAATCAAGAGGAATTGGCCGTCCTTTCCCCTTTCTCTCCTTCTCTCCGGCGCGGCCTGTGTCTCGGCCACCCGCCTGCTCACCGTATGATGGCTGCAAAGGCCAGCGGCTCTTGAGGCGTTCGCCATCCTTCCGGTGGGGGTCGCCCATGAGACCGGCGAAGCTGAAGGGGCGACATTCCCAGTGGCCAGAGGCGTCGGTCCGACCGTGGGGGGAGCCAGGGGCAGCACGTCCAGACGCCGTTGGTGGGGGCTCGTTCGGGGCACCGAGCCAACGGCCAACTCAGCCCCTGCAAGGGTGTGTCCGTGGAGCCATTGTTGCTGGCGACCCGGAGGGGATTCGAACCCCCGATCTCCTCCGTGACAGGGAGGTATGTTGGGCCGCTACACCACCGGGCCGCTTGTCCGCGCCTTCCATTCTAGCTTGAGCGAACTGTAGTGTCAAGGACAAATGGGGCAGCGCCTCGGGTCTCTCAGTGGTCATTGCAGGGCTGCTGGACACCCTCCAGCCAACGGAAAGGCCCTGGACCCCCCGAGACCTCGGAGCAACAGGCCAAGCCCCCCGAGAAGGGGGCCTTCCCCACATCTTCTGGAAGGGAGCGGAAGCTACCGCCGCTCGAACACGGCAGCAACCCCCTGGCCACCACCCACGCACATGGTCTCCAGGCCGTAGCGGGCACCCCGGCGCTTCATCTCATACAGCAAGGTGGCCAGGATGCGCACTCCCGTGCAAGCAATAGGATGTCCCAGGGAGATACCCGAGCCGTTGGGGTTCAGCCGCTCTTCCGTGGGGAGCACGTTCCACTCACGAAGGACTGCCAGCACCTGGGCGGCGAAGGCCTCGTTGAGCTCGATGACGTCCATCTGATTCATGGAGAGCCCGGTCTTCTCGAACATCTTCTTCACCGCCGGCACCGGTCCGATGCCCATGTAGGCAGGGTGGACACCCACGGCCGCCCACCCCACAAAGTAGCCGATGGGCTCAAGGCCAAGCTGGTCGAGCTTGTCAGCCGCCACGACGAGACACGCGGCCGCGCCGTCGTTCTGCTGGCTGGCGTTCCCCGCTGTCACCGTTCCGCCCTTGTTCACGGGCGCAAGCCTGCTGAGGGCCTCCAGGGATGTGTCCGCACGGGGCCCTTCATCCTCCGCAAACATCACCGGGTCACCCCGGCGCTGGGGAATCGGCACAGGCACGATCTCGTCGGCGAACTTCCCACCTTTGGTTGCGGCCACAGCCCGCTGGTGGCTCTGGAGGGCGTACTTATCCTGCTCCAGCCGCGGGATCTCGTACTGCTTCGCCAGGTTCTCTGCGGTCTCGATGGTCCCGGAGATGAGGCCGAACCTCTCCACAGGCGACAGCGTCTCCCTGGCACGCTGGAGCCGGTCGTGCAAGGTCATGGAGCCCAGGCGGCCTCCCCAGCGCGCGCCGGTGACGTAGTACTCTGCATTGCTCATGCTCTCCACACCGCCGGCGATGACCACGTCGGCGTTGCCCGTCTGCACCAGCATGGCCGCGTTGATGACCGCCTGGAGCCCCGACGAGCACCGCCGGTCCAGTTGGTAGCCAGGGACCTCAATGGGCAACCCCGCTTTCAGGGCGCAGTGCCGGCCAATGTTTGCAGCCTCGCCGTTGGAATACCCGTGGCCCAGGATGACATCGTCAACCCCCTGGGGATCCACCTTCGTGCGCTTCAGCACCTCCTTGATGACCAGGGCGCCCAACTCCTCTGCCGGGACAGGCCGCAACGTACCCCCAAAGGTCCCTACGGGGGTGCGCACGGGAGAGACGATGGCTACCTCTCTCATACCCAGACCTCCTTTCAATGTGGAGAGCATCCCCTTGGCGTCAAGGCCATTATAGCGGGCGGCGCGGACAAGGTCATCCGCCCTGTGGAGGAGAAACGGGCACTCTCTTTCTTTGCCTGCTCCGTTGCAAAGGGTCCTCCCCGTGCCCGCAGCCATAGATGGTAGAATGGTCATATGTCCAGCATAGACGAGCAAGACCTCATTCAGCGAAGCCAGCAGGGTCAGGTGGAGGCGTTCACTCCCCTGGTGCAGGTCTATCAGACCCAGGTGTATAACCTGGCGTTGCGCATGCTGAGCGACCCCGGCGCCGCCGAGGACATTGCCCAGGAGACCTTCCTTTCCGCCTTTCATCACCTCCGGAGCTTTCACGGCGGGAACTTTCGCGCCTGGCTCCTGCGGATTGCTGCCAACGCCTGCCGCGACTACCTTCGCTCGGCACGGGTGCGACGAAGCGTCTCGCTGGAGGCGATGCTGGAGAACCCCACCTTTGCCCCCCAGACCGCCACGGAGTCGCCCGAGGAGTTCACCCTTCGGCGGGAGGTGGCTGAGGCTATCCAGGGAGGGCTTGGCGCGCTCCCTCCCGACCAGCGCCTGGCACTGGTCCTGGTGGATGTCCAGGGCCTGAGATACGAGGAGGCTGCTGAGGTCATGGGGGTCCCTGTGGGGACCGTGAAGTCCCGCCT
>JACQUN010000147.1 GCA_016210285.1 Chloroflexota bacterium | reverse complement strand
GCGGTTGATGTTGAAGACAAAGGCCCACTGCCACTGGGGGTGCACCTCCTCCAGGGGATAGGCCATCTTGCGGCCCAGTTGCCAGTTATACACATCAGGCATTGGAGCGACCTCCCTCGGACCAGCCCTTGCTCCACGCTTCGGCCAGCCGCTCTACCGAATCTTGAATGTATGCCTCCCCCTTCTGCTCCAGGAGGGCGTGGGTGGCCACAAAGAAGGGTCTGTGGAACAGTTGCATGATCTGCTCGGGGCTCCACCCCAGCATCAGATACTCCTGGACGATGGACTCAAGGAACTGGTCAGGATCCCCTTCCGGCAGGGCTACTCCCACCAGCTCCATGGGGTCATCCTGCTCGTACGGCTTCATAGGCATCCTCTTCCCTGTCCTACTTGACCACCCGCACCACGTCGCCTTTCAGGTAGCGGGCCATGAAGGGATTCTCGCTCCCGGGGCTGTTTCCGGTGGCACCGGCGGCCCAGGCGCCCTTGCCGCCCAGTCCGCCGTCTTCGGCCTTGGTGACCTTCACCAGGGTCTCCTTGGGCACCGAGTTGATGGCGTGGTTGTCGGCTTCGTAGCCGAAGAGGAAACCCTGCTCCACCTTCTTCTTGTGGAAGAGGGAGTCCAACTGGTGTATGGGCATGAGCCAGGAGATGGTGACGCTCTGCTGGGACCCGTACCGGAAGCTGGCCTGGTAGCCGTTGCCAGCCGAAAGGGCGCGTCCGTCGGGCCTTGTCTCATGGGCCTTGACGCTGCCCTCCGTGGCGATGAAGGCTCCGTGCTTCATCATGACGGCGTGGTAGGGGTACGCCGGGTTGTAGATAACCCGGAGCATCGACCGAGAGACCTTGTAGAAGGGGTCGTCCGGCTTCCACCCGCGGTACGGCCGGTTGGCGGGGTCCGCGTCGATGTGCACGTAGTCGCCATCGTTGATGCCCAGGTCCCTGGCGGCCTGGGGGTTCATGTGGAGCTGCCAGTCGCCGACGCCCGGTGCGCGCTTGTCCATGCGGTAGGGGTCGCCGAAGCTGCCATTCCAGAGCCAGTCCCAGTCGGTGACCATCCAGGAGGAGTGCACCCCGTGGCGGGA
Organism: Chloroflexota bacterium; assembly: GCA_016210285.1. The sequence continues at coordinate 1,051 of JACQUN010000147.1, read as the reverse complement.
CTTGGGCGTGAGGCACAGGAAGCGGAACCCCTGCTGCCACAGGGGGTTGGGCGTCTGCTTGACCCGTGACCACGGGAGCCTGTTGTTGGCCACATGGCGGCTCTCCCAGTCCAGCCCCTGGGCCACCATCTCCGGGGTGAAGCCGTAGTTGTCCGGACGGATGAGGGGGTTGGTGCTGACGATGGCATTGGGGAGGTAGGGCGTCGCCTCTGGCCCTTCCCTGTGCACGATGAAGTTCTCTCCGTACTGGATGACCTCAGGTTCGTCGTTGTAGCTCTGGAGGCGCCCCGTCGGGGTGAAGAAGGGGATGCTGTCGTGCACCTGCTCCCAGAAGGGGATGCGCGGGTAGGTGCGGAAGAGCATCAGGGCAGCCCCAGGCTCGCCGTACTTGCCATCCAGGATGTCCTGCACCTTGTATCCTCGGGTGGTGGTGCTGCCGTCCAGCAGTCGCTGGATGTACACGGAGGATCGCTTCTCCAGGGCGAACTTCCAGCAATCGGCGAAGCGGCGGTCTCCCGTTATCTCGGCCAGCCTCTGGGCCAGGTCCGCCATGATGGAGGTGTCGTCCTTGGTGTCGTAGAGGGGTTTGATGCCACCCTTCCAGATCTGGAGGAAGGGGTTGGAGCAGGATGCGGTCACCTCATAGTCCTGGAACTCAATCCAGCTATTGGCGGGGAAGGCCACGTCGCAGTACTCGATGGAGCTGGTCATCTCGATGTCGGAGAAGACGATGCACTCCACGTTGGGGTTTACGTTCTTGATCATCTCGTAGGCCCATTTGGCGTTGTTGATGAGGTTCACGTTGGTGGTCCAGAAGAACTAGGTAGGAGTGGGAAGGTGGCTCTTGCCAGTGAAGACTCTCCGCCCGTATTTGGGGGTGTCCACGATGAGGGGCCTATCCCCGTGGGCCCAGTAGCCCGTCTCTTCGTCCCGGCTATAGGCGACCCCGTGGACGTCTTTTCCGTCGGCGTTGGGGTTGAGGTCGGGGGTGAAAGGGTCTTCCGCCACCCACCCCTTAAAGCCCGGGCCGCTCCAGGGCGAGCCCTGGAAG